>JAGLDN010000203.1 GCA_023145575.1 Psychromonas sp. | reverse complement strand
ATCACCAAAGGTCGAATTAAAATAAAGACTTTAATTCCTAAATAATTATTCTACATAAAGATTTTATAACAACGCAGGTTGTTATTAATTGCCTTGCCCTGCGGGGAACAAACTCGAAAACCAAGACTGCGCTTCAATAATCGAAAAGTGAGTTACAATTACCTAATATTGTGCCTTGTTTTGATTATCGAGCTTGAGCCTGACAAAGCATTTTACGTCATATGGGTATATTTGTTAATAAATGTATTTTAAATGGTATTGACTCTTTTGTTTAAATACATGGAGATTAAATTATGTATTGCCCTTTTTGTAATATAAAAGATACTAAGGTGATTGATTCACGCTTGGTTTCTGATGGTGCACAAGTTCGTCGTAGGCGCCATTGTAATGAGTGTGGTGAACGTTTTACTACCTTTGAAACAGCGCTATTGTTAATGCCTCATTTAATAAAATCAGACGGCCGGCGAGAGCTGTTTAATGATAAAAAGCTACTTGGGGGTATTAACCGCGCATTGGAAAAACGCCCAGTGAGCATTGAAGATATTGAAACAGAGGTGAACAAATTAAAGTCAAAAATACGTGCAACTGGTGAACGTGAAGTTGACGCAAAAATTGTTGGAGAATTAGTGATGGAACTGCTCAAGCGGCTGGATAAAATTGCCTATATTCGCTTTGCTTCTGTTTATCGATCTTTTAAAGATGTTAAAGAGTTTGGCGAAGAAATTGCTAAGTTGAATAAATAATGGCTTTTTCTAAATTTTCAAAGAAAGATCATTATTATATGTCGCGTGCCATTGAGCTTGCACGAAAAGGGCGTTTTACAACTTCTCCAAATCCTAATGTTGGGAGCGTTATTGTCAACAATGATCAGATCGTCGGTGAAGGTTATCACTTCAAAGCAGGCAATCCTCATGCAGAAGTTCATGCACTGTGTATGGCAAAATTAAACGCAAAGGGTGCAACTTGTTATGTAACACTTGAACCTTGTACGCATTTTGGTCGTACGCCACCTTGCAGCACAGCCCTGATTAAATCGGGTGTTAAACGTGTCGTTATCGCGATGATTGATCCTAATCCGAAGGTCGCAGGTAAAGGCGTGTCTATTTTACAATCTGCCAATATTGACGTTGAAGTGGGTTTACTTGAAAAGGAAGCCAATCAACTCAACCGTGGCTTTATTAAACGTATGAAAACAAGCCGCCCGCGTGTGACCGTGAAACTCGCCAGTAGCCTTGATGGAAAAACAGCCCTTGCAAATGGGCAAAGTAAATGGATAACAGGGCCAGAAGCTCGAATTGATGTGCAAGGATTTCGAGCAATTCAAAGTGCAATATTAACTAGTATCAATACAGTTTTAGCGGATGATCCTAGTTTAAATGTTCGTTTTGATGAATTACAACAAAGTGAGCAATTCCATCAAGAAATAAACGCATCACAACTCCGTCAACCAATCCGCATTATTTTAGACGCTAAAAATCGTTTAACACTCAATGAAAAACTTTTTTCAATAAGTGGACGGGTGATCATCATCTCCTTATCATCTCGTGATGATTTAACACAGTCATTTGTTGCAGAGGTCGAGCAACTGATTGTAAAGGCAGATGAAAACCAGCGTATTGATCTTAAGTCGCTGCTTTTAAAACTTGGAAAATTAGAAATTAATGATCTTTTGATCGAGTCTGGTTCCGTATTAAGTGGTCAGTTTTTTGAAAAATCACTTTTTGATGAATTTATATTGTATCAAGCACCAAAATTAATGGGAAATGATGCCCGAAATCTAGTAAACTTGCCTTTGTATTCAAAAATGTCTGACATTATGGCATTATCTATTATCGATGTACGTATTGTGGGTGATGATATCCGCATTATTGGTTATGGAGTATAGTATGTTTACCGGAATTATAGAAACAATTGGCTATGTAAATGGAATTAAGTACCACGCAAAAGATATTACTCTGAGCATAGACGCGGACAAATTAGATTTAACAGATGTTAAACAAGGCGATAGTATTGCACATAATGGTGTTTGCTTAACGGTTACAAAATTAAATGATAATGGCTACGATGCAGATTTATCGCTTGAAACATTAAAATGTAGCGGTTTTTCCTCAATTAAAGTAGGCTTTGCCATTAACCTTGAAAAAGCCATGCAAGTCAATGCGCGATTTGGCGGGCATATTGTCAGTGGACATGTTGATGGGCTTGGCGAAATAACATCAATTACAGTACTTGGTAATAGCATAGAATATTGGGTTAAAGCGCCTGATAACTTATCAAAATACATTGCACAAAAAGGGTCAGTTACCGTTGATGGTATCAGTTTAACCACTAATGAAATTGATGGGAGCTCATTCAAGTTAACAATCATTCCATATACGCTTAAGCAAACAATCATGAGCCATTATCAAGTTGGCACGCTGGTTAATTTAGAAGTCGATGTTATCGCACGTTATATTGAACGTTTAATGTTAGGCGACAATTTAGCAACGACTAAAAACAATAATACACCAATAATGGACCTACTTGGCAGCAGTGGCATCATGAGTAAATAGCCATTTTTCAGGGTATTATAAATCTTCGGTATACAAGATGAAATTAAATACAACCAAAGAAATAATTGAAGATATTCGTTTAGGTAAAATGATTATTTTAATGGACGATGAAGATCGTGAAAATGAAGGTGACCTAATCATGGCCGCCGATATGGTTACCCCGGAAGCCATTAATTTTATGGCAACCAATGGACGTGGACTGATCTGTTTGACGCTCAGTGCTGAGCGTTGTGAACAATTAAAACTTCCTTTAATGGTTGATAATAATACGGCTGCATTTTCCACAAACTTTACGGTCAGCATAGAATCTGCTACTGGCGTGACAACAGGAATCTCCGCTATAGATCGCGCAACAACCGTACAACGAGCAGTTGCAAGTGATGCAAAGCCTGCAGATATTGTCATGCCAGGACACATTTTTCCATTAAAAGCACAACCTGGTGGCGTACTTACCCGTGCAGGACATACAGAAGCGGGTTGTGATTTGACGCGTTTAGCGGGCAGAGAGCCTGCAGCTGTGATTGTTGAAATTCTCAATGAAGATGGCTCGATGGCGCGTCGATCTGATTTAGAACTTTTTGCTGAGAAATATGAGTTAAAACTGGGTACTGTCGCTGCTTTAATTGAATATCGGAATATTAACGAAACAACGATTAGGCGTGTGAATGAATGTAAATTACCGACTGAATTTGGTGATTTTGATCTTGTCTCATATCAAGATACCATTGATAACCAAGTACATTTTGCCCTAATGAAAGGTGAGGTGCAAGCGGGCGGCGTGACCAATGTGCGCGTGCACCTACAAAATATATTTACTGATAATTTATTTTCTGATCGCATGGGTGTGCGAACTTGGCCATTAAATAAAGCAATGCAATATATCAATAAGCATAACGGTGTGTTGATTTTACTGAGTCATCAAGAAACGCCTAACGCATTGATTGCACAGGTTGCTAATATTGCCCAAGAAAATGCCAGTGAGCGCATCGCTGTTGCTGCCCCCCAGGGTACAAGTCGGCGTGTTGGAGTAGGCTCTCAAATCCTACGCGATTTAGGCATCCAAAAAATGGCGTTATTAAGCTCTGAAAAACGTTATTCTGCTATTTCAGGTTTTGGGTTAGAAGTCACTGATTACATCATTGAATAAATTATTATGATTTTATACAAATTATAATCAATGTTTTTTTATTTTCTGTATAAAATTTAGATTACAGACTTAATGTTATTGGTAGTTCCCCTATGTGAGGTAAATCTTAAAAATCAGATCGAAAAATTGTGACAATATATTCGGCATAAAATTTACATGAGATGATAAACTAGGGAAACATCTCAGGTCGAGTTAAAATAAAGATCTTAATTGTTAATGAGTCGTTCTAATATCAGATGTTATAACGGTCTAGATTGATGCAAGTTGCTAAGCATGCTAGATTTTTAGTTCGAGAACCAGCTATGCGTTACCCATTAGAAATGGGATTAACCATTATTTCTTGTTGTGGCTTGATTTGACTTCCGTGCTAAAGGCGATCATTTCATCTTTACGTCACAGGAGTATATAAAGTATCATGAAGACATTTATTTCTGACGTTAAGTTATGATAGAATGCAAAAAATTAAAGATGAGGATAACATGAAAATATTTGAAGGCTCCTTAGTGGCACCCGATGCTAAAATCGCTATTGTGATCTCGCGTTTCAACAGTTTTATTAACGAGCAGTTGTTAGTCGGTGCAATTGATACACTAAAACGAACAGGTCAAATTAAAGACGATAACATCACGCTTGTACGTGTGCCAGGGGCAATTGAATTACCGCTTGCTACAAAACGTGTCGCTGCTTCAAAAAATTATGATGCAATAATTGCCTTGGGGTCGATTATTCGTGGTGGAACACCACATTTTGAGTTTGTATCAAATGAATGTAGCAAAGGGTTGGCGCAAGTTTCTTTAGCGCATGATATCCCAGTTGCTTTTGGTGTTTTGACAACAGATTCGGTTGATCAAGCGATTGAACGAGCAGGCACCAAATTGGGTAATAAAGGTAGTTATGCTGCATTAAGTGCACTAGAAATGGTTAATCTTCTTGACAAGATAGGTTAATCGATGAAACCGAAGGAGCGTTGTAGTGCCCGTCAATTTGCGCTACAAGCAGTTTATCAATGGCAATTAACGCAAGCACCATCGTCTGAAATATTTGATCAATTTAGTGTTGATCAAGATTTATCAAAGACAGATATTCCCTATTTTAAGGCGCTCGTAGCAGGTGTTATTAGCTGTTGTGATATGCTCGATAAACAATTGGCACCTTACTTGTCTCGTAAATTAACGGATGTTGATAAAGTTGATATTGCTATCTTACGCCTTGCTATGTTTGAACTGACATATCGTGAAGATGTGCCACATAAAGTTGTATTAAATGAAGCGATTGAGCTTGCCAAAAATTTTGCGACTGATGAGTCTTATAAGTTTGTTAATGGCGTGTTAGATAAAGCCCTACGCAGCCTTAAATTACGTGCAATCAAATAAAACCAATTTTAGTGAAAATAGATCTTCAAGCTTGCAACATTCAATCAGCACGTCTTAGCTAGACGTTTTATCAGCAGAGCAATTTATGAGCGTAAATATCGAGTTTAATTGAGCATTTTTTTTATAATATTTTTGCAAAAGCGATAGCAAAATATCCCTGTCATTTTTTCAATTTGATATAAATCGTATAGCATGCTCCTAGTTCCTACTTTATATCGCGTGGGTCTCAATGGATTTGTTTTGAATTTCACCTTAAAAAATAGAGATATAATGAATAAAAGTTTATTAACAAATATTATTTCTGCAGGCATATTAGCGATTGGTTTAATGCTAGGGAAAACTCAACTAGCCAATGTTTTAACCATGCTTGGTTTGTTTTCGCTTTCTGGTGCGATAACAAATTGGCTTGCAGTGTACATGCTTTTTGAACGAGTTCCCTTTTTGTATGGATCAGGTGTTATTCCTGCACACTTTGAAGAATTTAAGGAGGGCATTCGTGTGCTGATAATGGAACAATTCTTTACGGTTGAAAACATTGAACGTGTGCTTTCTACGCAAGGAATTTCGACTGAGCATATAAATTTAGAACCCATTATTAATCAAGTTGATTTTAGCCCTGCTTACGAGGGCTTAATCGAAGAAATCATGAAATCACAATTTGGTACAATGCTCGGTATGTTCGGTGGTGTTGAAGCTCTTACGCCCTTACGCGAGCCCTTGATTAAAAGATTGAAATCATCAACAATTGAAATGACGCAAAATGAACACTTTAATCAGCTAATAAATGAGAGCTTGAATAACAATGATGATATGAGTGTGCTGCTGGAATCAAAAGTCAAAGTACTTATTGAACAACGTTTAGAGGAGCTAACCCCCCAATTAGTGAAAGAAATTATACAAAAAATGATCAGGAAACATCTTGGCTGGTTAGTTGTTTGGGGTGGCGTCTTGGGTGGGTTGATTGGTATCGTAACAGCTTATATTACCACTTTATAGGTTAAACTAAAGCCGGTTTTTATTGTTATATATCCAGCACATGAAGATGCAGGTTTTAGCGAGAATTTAAAAGCTTAGAGCCAAGGCATGGATTGAAGGGAATGGAATGGTTATTCTCTTGCCAAAATCAATAACAATTCATATACCCATGTAACGTAAAAGTGCAAATTCAGCAAGGGAAATAGTACCAAGGTGGTAGGCATAAAATTGCCCTCTCGATGATTAACTGCGTTAATCATCGAGAGGGAGAATTAAAATAAAGACTTTAATTTCTAAGTAGTTATTCTACATAGAGATTTTATATCAACGCGCCTTGGTACTCGTTGCCTTGCCCTGCGGGGCACAAGCTCGAAAACCAAGACTGCGTTACAATAACCAATGCGTGCACAACAAATTACCTAATATTGTGCCTTGTTATGATCATCGAGCTTGAGCCTGACAAAGCATTTTGAGGTAACATGGGTATATAAGCCTTTAAAACTCGCCCTTTGGGGATAACTGAGTAAATCATATTCTGCCTTGCAATACTCAAAAAGTGAATAACAATAAAGGGTTAAAGTCTTTTGTTTAACCCTACCGAAGGGCGCCTTGAACATGAATCACTCAGGTGTCCTGAAACGAGTATCGTCAGGTGATGGGTATATACGCTTATATTTGTGATGCGTTGATTGCTTGGACTGGGATAAACATCTTAAGGGAATTGGTTATTTTTCTTTACTCAAAAATTAACTGCCTTAGATTACATTTTAAAGTATTATAGCGATAGTGGATTTAAGATGAAATTAAGCATTGAAAAAAGGCTCAATAAATACATTAGTGATTCAGGTTTTTGTTCACGTCGCGAAGCAGATAAACTAATTGAGCAACAGCGGGTAAAAATTAATGGCAGATTGCCTGAACTTGGCACTAAAGTTCAGCAAAACGATTTAGTGTTAGTTGATGGAAAACGTATCAATACGATTGCTGATAATAACGCAGATCGAGTCTATATTGCTTATAATAAGCCTATCGGTATAACTTGTACGACAGAGCGTGATGTTCAGGGTAATATCATTGATGCAATAAAACACAAAAATCGAATTTTTCCCATTGGTCGACTTGATAAGGCATCAGAGGGGCTTATTTTTTTAACCAGTGATGGTGATATTGTTAATAAAATTTTACGTGCTGAAAATGCACATGATAAAGAATATTTGGTGACTGTGGATAAGCCATTAAACTCGCGGTTTGTCGAACGAATGCAACGAGGTGTGCCGATTTTAGATACCATAACAAAACCTTGTGTCGTCATGATTAAAAGTAAGTTTGTATTTTCGATTATTTTAACGCAAGGGCTTAACCGTCAAATTCGACGGATGTGCGAATACCTAGGCTATAACGTGTTTAAATTAAAACGAACGCGTATTATGACCGTGAGGTTGGATAATTTAAAATCGGATCATTGGCGTAATTTATCGGCAAAAGAAATGACGGAAATTAACAATGCGCTATTGAGATCTTCTAAAACGTCAGCAGATATACGACAAACAAGAGTAAAAAAATTTCATTAAAATCAAAAAGTGACTTAAACACAAATCGAAACGTTAATTGTAAAAAAAAAATTGATAATAAAGCGCAAATATTAAAGCCAGTTGAGGGGTTGCTAACGAAATCAATTTTATCTATACCCGTGATACTTAATTATGCTTTGTCAGGCTTTAGCTCGGGCATCAGAGCAAGGCTTCACATAAGGTAATTGTTACTCACTTTTCGAATGTTATAACGCAGGACTGCTGTTTGAGCTAAAGCCCCGAAGACAAGGTAACTTGCACAAATTAGCGTTGTTATAAAATATCGACTTAGAATGACTATTTAGGAATTAAAGTCTTTATTTT
>JAGLDN010000202.1 GCA_023145575.1 Psychromonas sp. | reverse complement strand
GCTTCTGTTGCATCTGGGCGGCCATATAAAATATTCTCACGAATAGAGCGATGTAATAAAGAAGTATCTTGTGTGACCATGCCAATTTTCAGGCGCAAACTTTCTTGTTGTACTTCGTTTATTTTTTGATCATCAATACTGATATTGCCATTTTCTACATCATAAAAACGTAACAGTAAATTAACCAGTGTTGATTTTCCTGCACCAGATCGTCCGACAAGCCCTATTTTTTGTCCTGCACTAATTTCTAAATCAAATTGTTCAATAACACCTTTTTGTTTACCATAGTGAAAATTAACATGATCAAAATTAATTTTTCCATTCGGAACAGTTAGTGGCAGGGCACCTTGTTTATCTTCAATAATATTAGGTTTTGAAAGTGTATTCATACCATCAGTTACCGTGCCAATACTTTCGAATAAAGAAGTCACTTCCCACATGATCCATTGAGACATACTCTTCAAACGTAATGCTAAACTCACGGCTATTGCGATTGATCCCACCGTAATTAAACTATCAATCCAAAGTGAAATTGCCAATGCAGTGATGGTGAACGCTAAAATACTATTAAGCATTTGCACGCTAACATTAATACCCGTCGCTAAACGCATTTGTCGATAAACGGTATCAAGAAATTTTTCCATACCTTGTTTTGCATATTGAGATTCAGCATCAGTATGTGCAAATAGTTTTACGGTAGAAATGTTGGTATAACTATCAACAATTCGGCCCGTCATTGTTGAACGAGCATCTGCCTGCTCAACGGCTACTTTGCGTAAACGGGGAACGAAATAAGCCTGTAAAATGATGTAAGCAACAAGCCAAAATAGCATTGGGATAGCAAGACGATAATCCGCGTTGGCAACCATTGCAATCATCGAGAAAAAATAAACCAGTACATACACCATAACATCAAGTAATTTCATCACAGTTTCGCGTACAGCTAATGACGTTTGCATTACTTTAGTTGCAATACGGCCAGCAAAATCATCTTGATAGAAAGTAAAACTTTGTTTGAGTAAATAACGGTGAGCAAACCAGCGGATAGACATTGGGTAATTACCCAAAAGTGTTTGGTGTACAACCAAAGAGTGTAAAAGCGCAATGAGCGGAATAACCACTAACACCAAAATAGACATGCCCAGTAGTTTCATGCCTTCGTCTTGCAACAGTGTTTCAGGGTTTTTAGTGACTAACCAATCAACTAACTGCCCCATAAATCCAAATAACGTTACTTCTAAAATCGCAAGCAAAGCCGTTAACGAAGTCATGATCGCCAGCGGAATTTTATAGCCTTTTGTGTAATGTAAACAGAATGCGACAAGCGTATTTGGTGGCATAGTGGCTTCATCATCGTTTAAAGCGGGCACTAAACGTTCAAAAAACTTAAATATATTCATTTGCTTACTCTTTTGTTGCACAATATGGGGATCATAAGAAAAGAGTATAACAAATTAAAAGCAGGGAGATGATAATGAATGATATAAATTTTAATTGGCTCAATGGATTACCGAAAGTAGAATTACATTTGCATTTAGAAGGGAGCTTAGAGCCAGAGCTTATGTTTAAACTTGCTCAACGAAATAATATAGCACTGCCATTTAGTAGTATTGAAGAAGTGCATAAAGCTTATCAGTTTAGTAATTTACAAGATTTTCTCGATATTTATTACCAAGGCGCAAATGTATTGATTCATGAACAAGATTTTTATGATCTCACGTGGGCTTACCTTTTAAAGTGTAAAGAGCAGAATGTACTGCATGTTGAGCCGTTTTTTGATCCTCAAACACATACTGCGCGAGGTATTGCTTTTGAAACGATAATAAATGGAATT
>JAGLDN010000201.1 GCA_023145575.1 Psychromonas sp. | reverse complement strand
CGCACCTCTTTTTTTACATTTGCCCACAAATCAACCTAAGTAAACTGTTTGTGAGATAAGAAACGGGTAATTTGATCGTGACTGACCTCTCCATCTAAAAGATCCGATAGACCTGTTACTTTTGTATAGCTGAATGAAGTTACAAGGTAATCAATATACAGCTCAAATATTTGTTTGTTTTTATTCATTTCGTCACTTTAACAGGCTTTTAATCTATAATTTTAGCTTACTGAGTAATATCAGTTATTAACAGAGTTAATCATTGAGAAGCCAATTTTATGCACAGTGTATTTACACTCTTTACCAATCTGAAATTTAATCTTTAGGTAACATGGTTATGGAACCTGTTACTCATTTTAATAGGCAAATTAAATTCTTTAGGCACTTAGTCGCTAAGCGACTTTTGATACAATGTGCACAGCTATTAATTTAGCTAGAATATTAGACTAAAATTTTTTGAGGGTCTATCCTTTAACTACAAAATAATTTACTCAGCCCTTCACTAGAGGATCTTTTTTAAATGAACGCCTTTAAGCCAATTCCGTCGGAATAAAGCATTCGTATTCTCATTCAAACCACATACCAAGAACAATAAAGATCTGCAAAACAAACTGTGCCATCTAGGGCTTAAATTATCACTTCATAAGAATACAATTTACAATAAATAGGTGAACTATTTTACTGCTTAAAATAACTTATTTCGGGGTTGTAAGTTTCATAAAGGAAGCCGCAATATACATCACATTACTCCATGAATTGAGCATTCCCTCCCTAAAATTTAGATTAAGATGCAACGGTGGCAAGAAAATTATCCACCTTCGCTAGGCATATAATTTCCCTTTCAATATATAAAAACATTAATTCACAGAGGGGTAGAGTTAAAATGAATACTTTAATTCTGAATTAGTTATTTGCATAGTTTTTTTTAAAATACAAATTGGGGCAGTCACCTACCCTGTTGATATCCAACCAAAAACTGAAGATGAAACACTGCGTAAATTAAAATTCTTAGTTGTAAGAATTCATTTTTTTAAATATGGTCTATAATTGATATTGTCACAATTATTCAAGGATATATATATCATTAAAGTTCAGATGACATTTGAGGCTTTATATTTTTTATTGATAGTAATTACAGAATATAATTTATCAATTTTATTGCTTAAATTAAACGATATATCATCGAAATTGTATCTTAAAAAATATTAACTTAAACCTTTGCGTTGAAATTATTTATTTCGCTTTACAACATTTAATTTCAAACCTAATACCATTGGTAATCATTCTAACATCCTAAATACCACCTGAACATGCCTTAATAAAACATTATTTAACAGTTATACAGGTTTGATATATTAATGAAAAAATATACATGCACAAAGAAATACAAAATGTTTATAACCCTAGCAATAAAATTAAAATGTGTTATTCAATATTATTTATAATTCGGAGCTCTAAATTATGAAACAAATAAAAAGCATATTAGCCATTATGTTTGTCGGGAGTATTTTTTCTACGACAAATTTAATTGCCACCCCTATCACTAATGGATCTCAGCTCATACAACCGCCAGTTGGTAGTAGTGTGCTAGATGGCGTTGCCTCTGGTAAACAACGGAAAACCTTTTATACAACAACACACAAGAAAATCCCTGCTGGTCGTGAGGTAGGGGTTTATTATGCTTCTTGGGGAGTTTATAAAGGTAGGGATTATGCCCCTCACCAAGTACCCGTTGAAAGAATAAGTCATGTCTATGTTGGCTTTGGGGGTATCTGTGGTAAAAATCCTGCAGCATTCAAATCTGGAGCAGGATTAGCAACTTCATGTGCTAGTTTAGTAGATGGCACACAAAATGGAGATTATTACTTAAAAAATGTTAAGAGCTCTGCCAAAGGGGAAATATCATTTATTGATGATAATTGGGCTTATTTTGATAAAGAATATACAAACCCTGACAATAGTAAATATAAAGGCCAGCTTGCGGGTATGATTGATTGGAAAAATCGTAATCCCAACTTGAAAGTGATCTGGAGCCTTGGGGGGTGGAGTTATACTCGACCTTTTTATAAAATGACCCAAAAACCAGAGGGACGCAAAAAGTTTATAGACTCTATTGTTAAATGGTTAGACGAGCCAGTGATGGCATTTGTTGATGGAGTTGATATTGACTGGGAATTTCCTGGTGGTAGTGGAGCTGACGCGAATGTTGGCGACATTAAAAATGATGGTGAAAACTATGTTCTTCTTGTGAAGGAACTGCGTGCAGCACTAGACAAACTAGGAACGAAACACGAAAGGTACTATGAATTGACTGCTGCACTAGGTGTTGGCCTTGATAAACTAGATAACTTTAAAGCGAGTGGAGCAACCATTAAAGAGCTATTACCATACTTAGATCGACTTGGATTGATGACCTATGATTTTCATGGCGCATGGAGTCAAAAAGTTGGTTTTAACACAGCACTTGATCGTGGCGCAGAGGATACTTCTACACTAACTATTAAGAAAGTTATCGACAAATTAGTAAGGGAACATAATATAACGAAAGCTGATTTTTCTAAAATTAGCTTAGGCCTCGGTTTTTATGGCCGATCTCATGGGGATGTTGCTGGTACTAATCAAAATAATTTAATTGGCTCTTCGTCTAACGGATCTGGTACAGGTGGAACTATTGAAGCTGGCGTTTTTTCGTATTTTGATCTTTATGAAAATTACATTGGTAAAAATGGCAAAGGGATTAATGGCTGGGAAACGCTTTATTATCCTGAATACGCAGCGGCATTATTATGGAATCCCCTTAAAAAACAGGTTATCAGCTATACACCTCCAAAAGGAGTTGAAGCCATAGTCCAATATGCTATATCAAAAGGAATGAAAGGCGTATTTTCATGGACCGTTGATGATGATAATGGAGTGTTGCTAGAAGCAATTCATAGTGGTTATGGGCATACAAATCAAGCAGTAACGCCTCTTGAAATCAAAACAGTATTCGCACCTGTATGTACCACTTATAAGGGTGATATTCAACCTGGAATGTTATTTCAGGATGGTGGGAAAATTTATGAAGCAACCAAATGGCACAATAAATGTCCAAACCAAGGTACACCTAGAGAAAAAGCACAATGGTTGGATAAGTCTGCAACATACGCGCTTCTTACTCATAACCCTGCAGGAGTGACAGTAACAATTCCTGGTGAAACACCACCTCCTAATAATGGAAATGGAAATGGAAATGGA
>JAGLDN010000200.1 GCA_023145575.1 Psychromonas sp. | reverse complement strand
ATTGCCCTCTCGATGATTAACTACGCTAATCAACTGCTGGGAGAATTAAAATAAAGACTTTAATTCTTAACTAGTCGTTCTTAGTCGAAATTTTATAACTTTGTTGATTGGTACACGTTGCAATACCACGCGTGTTTTAAGTTGAAAAAAACATCAAGAAGAAACGTACTGCAAAATAAAAAATCTTAAATAATAAATATTTTGCTTAGCAATGTTTTGTAATATTAAATGAAGCTAAGGTAATATCATTAAGAAAAGTAATTTCTGCGGACTTTTTATCTTCATTGAATAAAAACCTCACCTCTATCTGTTTATCTAAGGCGGTTGAATAAGCAACTGTATAGCTACTTCTCACTACCTGCTCATCGGTAACTTTCTCTGCTTCCTTGGTATCTATAGAAAGTCTGGATAATCCTGTAACCGATATATCATCTGAAATATCTATCGATAAATCGTTTGTGTTTACAGAGACGTGGCTACCTTCATTAAAGGGTGCCCCTACTGACCACAACGTATTTTTAAGCCAATCTGGAATTTTTACAAGTTTTACCTCGCTTGCATCATCTCGGAGATCCAAATCCTTATTCTTTGTCAATCTGTCAATTGATTCAGTATTGTTAGACATCATATCTGCTCCTTTGCTCTTATTTAGTAGCATCACATTAAAATGCTCTAGCACCTCAGCAGCTAAAAATAAAATATTTTTATCATTTTATTAATAATTTCTTGATAATGCTATTATCACGTTTTCATCATCAACTATTAGTTCACTGCCGCACAGGCAGCTTATACTTTTTTATTAATGTCAAAAATTGCCAAAAGTACATCAGAATTTCTGAATACAAAAGTGCCACTTGTATGATCCTCATCGAATACAAACAAAAGATAAAAGACTTTACTTTGATCCGTAGCATATTCAACTTTATATGAATAATTAGATGGGACAGTTTCTTTAATATCACCTATCGCATCCTCTGAATTCAGATAAATAGTGGATATTTTCGAAACGGTCTCTCCTCTTGCATTAAATGAGATAAAAAAATTATCTTTTTCAAATGTAATTCTGCTAGCTTGATCAAGCGTTTCTATGGTTGGATGCCAAGTGGTATTATAAAGCCACTCTGGCATTTTTATAAGCTTTGCAGGGGTCAGATTTACATTATTTTGCATTGCAGTAACTTTAGTCTCTAAACTCGCCAGCAATTTTTCTTTTGAAGATTTTTTAATTAATTCTTTTTGTAAATGATCCATAATAACTCCGGTGTTTATGTAGCCAAAGGATTCAATATACCCATAGGACTGAAAATAATTTATCAGTCGTTACATTTAAAGGTATATAGCGCCTATTTAAAATTGGTTGAGTATTTGTTATCTTGATTAGGAAGCTTTTGTTATGACAAATGCTACGTCGAAAGTACCATACTGCACAAAAGAAAGTTTTCCGCTCGTGTAGTTTTTATTTAAAACAATACTAACGATAATATCTGTATTGTTGTTGGTTGAATAGGAAACAAAATAGGTACAATCGGTTTCTTCTTCTTCAGGGACATTCACTGCTATCGTGGAATCTATATAAAGCATGGTTAATCCAGTCACCGAGCTACTATCGGAGACATCTATCGTTAAAGAGTCTTCGTAAACAGTGATACAGCTACTTTGTTTATAGGGTGCACCTACTGTCCACTTGGTGTTTTTCAACCATTTTGGAATTTTGAGAAGTTTTGTTGGGTTTAGATCATCTTGTACCGACAAATATTTATTGCTTAAACATTCATCAATCATTTTTTGCTTGATATCAATCATAATCATTCCTTTCTGTTTATTGATTTTAAAAAATTTATACCTTACGTTACTATACCCATGTGATGTAAAAATGCTTTATCAGGCTCAAGCTCGATGATCAGAACAAGGCTAAATATTAGGCACTTTTCGATTATTGTAACGCAGTCTTGGTTTTCGAGCTTGTCCCCGCAGGGCAAGGCAATTAGTACCAAGCCGCTGGCTTAGCTATCTATTTCAATATCAAATAACAACATGGTTACTTCAGAATCAGTAATCATAACATTGCCATTTTTTAGATCAGTGTCGAATTCAAATAATACTGTGAGATCTTTATTTGACAGAGTTGAAAATTGAACTTTATAGCCTTTATCAGCAAAGTTAGTTTCACTAATATTTCCTATTGCTAAAATAGAATCTAAGTACAAATTGGTTATGCTAGAAGAGAGGGTTTCAGTATTCTTCAGATGTATAAAAATTCGATGTGCATGAATCATAATTTTATTATAATCAGAATCAAATTCTATGGGTGTTTTCCACGTAGTATTTTTAAGCCACTGTGGAATTTTGTTAAGCGTTGGATTGTCAATGTCTTTAAGCTTAGATTGGAAATTTTGTTTTGAATATTGGGCAATGAATTCTTTTTGTGAGTCGCTCATAATAGCTCCGTTGTTCTTTTTAGCAAAAGTATTAATATGCACTAGCATCAAAATGCATTTTACAAAGAGTTCGTGGCGGTAATAATTTTGCGATTTTTTATAATGATTATTAGGTAATTCCCAATAATTCGGATTATCTTGGCATAGCTACTTTAAATGGGTGTATAAAATGCCCGTTTTCAATTTAGTTTGACGTTTTGATAGGAAGTCCTTGTAATGCTAAATGTTATTTGTAAAAAATCATAATTATTAAAAATAAATTGGCCGCTAGTGTAATCATCATTTAAGTAAAACTGAAGCCCTAATTTTTTATTTAAAGCTGTTGTATAGCTTATTTGATAGGTATTCTCAATTACCACTTCAGTGATGTTTGCTACTGCATTCATAGAATTTACTGCAATAATGTGTAATCCTGTACTACTTTTTTGTTTAATCCCTTTAGGCGCTTTTACATTTATCTCTATAACGTCTTCTTTAATAGAAATTCTGCTGTTTGCGTCATAATCTGTGCCGACTGTCCACTCGGTATTTTTAAGCCATTCTGGAATTTTGGCAAGTTTTGTGCCGCTCGGATCATATTGTAGAGTAAAAAGTTTATCTTTATCATCGATATCAATTAATTTATTTTTGGAAGAAATCATAAGAATTCCTTTGTATTTCTATTTTAAAAATATATTAAAGACTCTAAACATTTAAAGTGTTAATAACAATATATTTACGCTAAAGATCGTTAAATTTTATGATAATTTTGACGCTACACCACTTTTCACGATGTGTCACATGCAGCTTAGAAAACCGCGTTTCAGGTTTTTATGCAAATGATGGTTTACGGCTAAGATCAGGAACTTGACGAGTTTTATAAAAAAGGTGAGATATTTGTTATTGACTGGTATAACATAGTTAAATAAATCGTTTAAGAAAAAATTATCCTGCTTTAATATCGATAAAAGTTTAACAAAAGGATTTGATCTATATGAAAAAATTTTTTATTTTACTAGTACTTTGTTTCAGTAGCTCCCTGTTTGCGGCTAACAAGGTGTTAGTCAATACATCAATGGGCAAGATAACCCTTGAATTATACCAAAAGCGAGCCCCTAAAACCGTTGCAAATTTTTTAGACTATGTACACAGAGATGGGTATAAAGGCACCATATTTCATCGAGTGATTAAGGGCTTTATGATCCAAGGTGGTGGTTTTTTAATAAATGGTCAGAAAGTACATATTAACGGCCCTATTCAAAATGAAGCGAGAAATGGTATTAGCAACCTACGTGGTACAATTGTAATGGCAAGAACAAATGATCCTAATTCTGCCAATCGTCAATTTTTTATTAATGAAAAAGATAATAAATACCTTGATGCACAGGGCACAAACTCAGGTTATGCTGTTTTTGGTAAAGTGACCAAAGGCATGGATGTTGTTGACAAAATCGCGGCAGTAAAAACGGATCCTTCCTATAAACCAACCACTGACGTTGTTATAAATAGCATTAGGTTACTGAAGTGATTAGCATGAGTATAATACCCTTTATACTTCAAAATGGAATATCAGGGACGCACTCGATGATCAGAATAAGACGCAACATGTCACTTATTAACGATTACCTACGCTAATCGGTTTTCGGTTGAATTAACGCATGAATGTTAATTATTGATTAGTTATTCCCTTTTCGATTGTTACACCGAAGCCGTTTTTTTATAAAAACCGAGCTAAAGCCCCGAAGGGCAGGGCATGTGGCGCCAATCAACAATGTTACAACTTACTGTTCAACAACAAGTCGACTTAGAGCAACTCGTTAAAAATTAAAGTCTTTAATTTAATTCTACCTTTGGTGATCACATCGTTAATCACATCAGAAGGCAATTTTATGCCTAGGAGCTTGGCACTATTTTTCTGATTGACGTTGCATTTTT
Source organism: Psychromonas sp. (assembly GCA_023145575.1). GTDB lineage: Bacteria > Pseudomonadota > Gammaproteobacteria > Enterobacterales > Psychromonadaceae > Psychromonas. The sequence continues at coordinate 5,224 of JAGLDN010000200.1, read as the reverse complement.
ACGTCACATGGGTATAAATATTTAAGTACCATTTTATGCCTGCTATCTGGATGAATTTACTTCCTAAGTGGTGTATCTTTAAGCTATTTGGGCGGCAAATTTCTAAGCGTCATGCATTAATCACAGTGAAATTTACTCAACAAGACGAATGCCTTTATTTTCAATTACAATTAAGCCTTTTTTATAGAGTTGTCCAATTGCTTTTTTAAAGTTACCCTTGCTCATTTTTAATATATTGGCAATTTGAGCGGGGGGACTTTTATCAGATATCGCCAAAACACCTTGATGTAGATGCAAAGTTTGTAATACTCGTTGGGCAAGCGCATCCACTTTTGCATAGCCAGCTTTTGTTAAACTTAAATCAAGTTTTCCATCCGCTCGCACTTGCTTAATATAACCTTTTATTTTTTTGCCAATTCCTAGATCACTAAACACTTCGTTTTCAAACAAAACACCCCAATGTTTATCATTAATAATCGCTTTAAAACCCAGTTCGGTTTTATCCGCAATCAATAAATTGACTTTATCGCCAACCTGATAGGTCGGCGTTTCATTATCTAAAAAACGATCAAGTTTTGACGATGCGGCTAAGCGACCACTTACTTTATCTTGATAAACATAAACCACATAGCCAAATCCAAGTTTCATTGGTGTTTTTTGTTGATTAAAAGGCACCAATAAATCTTTTGCTAGTCCCCAATCAAGAAACGCGCCAGCCTGATTTGTATCAATTACCTTGAGAGACGTAAATTTTTCTACTTCTGCTTTTGCTTTTTTAGTGGTCGCAATTAAACGATCTTTTGAATCAAAGTAAAGAAAAACACTGATGGTATCTCCAACCTTCATCTCCTTAGCAATATCACGACTCGGCAATAATATTTCACCTTCTGCTCCACCATCAAGGTAAAAGCCAAAGGCAACACGTTTGACGATCATTAACTCATTATATGAGCCTATCTTTATCATAAATTATCTCTTTAATTTTTAGGGTTATATTTTTTAAATTATTCATAGTCGCAAGTAACTTACCCTTAATTAGGTGACTGCTGGTTTTTTAATAACGGCCAACGTCAACCTTGATATGCACACTAACTTTGAACGATTATTTTTAATTTCTATTTGCCAAATTTGTGTTGATTTGCCAATATGAATAGCTGTCGTAACGCCTGTGACAATACCCGATCGTTCACTACGAACATGGTTGGCATTGACTTCAATACCGTAACATTCGAAATCTTCCAAAACAGCCAAATTAGCGGCAGCACTGCCTAACGTTTCTGCCAATACAACCGAAGCACCACCGTGTAACAAACCTTGTGGTTGATGCGTACGGCTGTCTACTGGCATTGTTGCTACTAAATAATCATCACCAATTTCTGTATACTCAATACCCAGTAACGAAATTATTGTATTTTTATTCAATGTATTTAATTCGACTAACCCTATATTTTTCTTCCAAATTTTCATTTAATGATCCTTTATAATAGGGTGAGCAATGCTTGTACAGGATGTTTTAATGATCTATTTTCAATACGTTTAACTTGACTTCTGCATGAATAACCTGTCGCTAAACATTGAGTAAATTCACGTTTGTTAATTTCTTCTTGCCAACTTAAATTATAGATTTGTTTTGATTCACCGACTTTTTGCGCGTCATGCCCATAAGTACCTGCCATGCCACAACAACCTACCACAACATCTATTAATTTCGCACCAAAATGATTAAAAATAGTCGCCCAATCATTACTGTAACTTGGCTCAGCCGTTTTTTCAGTGCAGTGTGCAAATAAGTAAAACGGATCAGACAAAGGCAATTTAGGATTACCTTTTAAGTTAACGCACAACCACTCTTGAAATAGTTGCACTTTAAACTTTCCACGCGCCGCCCCTAATGCTTGTTTGTATTCATCACGATAGCAAAGCACCATCGCAGGATCAGTGCCAATTAAAGGGATTTCTAGCTGGGCTATTTCATTAAGAAACGCGGCTGCATTTTTAGCGGTTTTAGCAAACTTGTCAAGAAAACCGTTAACATGTTGTGGTTTACCATTGGGTTGAAAAGGCAAAAGAATGGGTTGAAAGCCCAGTTTTTTTATCGTTAGCACAAGATCTCGTATAACCTCTGCATCATAATAAGTAGTAAAAGGATCTTGAACGATAAGTACATGATTTGCCCGTTCGCTGATCGAAAGTGATTGAAGGTGTTTTAGATTGAAGGGCATTATATTTTCGTTTGCAAGCGAGAATTTTATTCCTGGTGATGAGAGCAATGGAATATCGACCAGTGCCCCAAAATTTTTAGTGAGCCAAACGACAAGTTTCATCTTCATAAAAAAATTAAAAAAGTTCGGTGCTTTACCCATTAATGGTGCATATTGTTCGACATAGGAGACAATGTAATCTTTAAGCGGTCGCAAATAGCGTCCATGATAAAGGTGGATAAATCGCGATTTAAAGTTAGGCACATCCACTTGAATTGGACATTGGTTTGCACAGGCTTTACACGATAAACAGCCTTGCATTGCTGACATCACTTCATGAGAAAAATCATATTCTCCTTTGCGTTTATTTAATGTATTTTTAAGTTTTTTAAATACATTGGCGTTTTTTCCTGAAAGTTGCTGTTTTTCTAATTGCAAAACATCAATATCGTTATTTGCTAATTGGCGTAACCATTCACGCATTACCGCTGATCGACCTTTAGGCGAATGTAATCGGCTGTTGCTTACTTTCGCTGATGGGCACATAGGTGATCGGGTATCATAATTAAAACAAAGCCCGTTTCCATTACAATCAAGTGCTTTATGGAAGCTTTCTCGTACCTGTATTGGTATTTGCCCATCATAATTGCCACGTTTAAGCGCATCAACACTGACTAATTTTTCATTTGTTGAAAGCGGTGTACATATTTTCCCTCTGTTGATACGGTTTAATGGGTCAAACGCCGTTTTAATTTTGCGTAATTCGAGAAATAATTGTTCACCAAAAAATTCAGGTCCGTATTCACTTCTAAAACCTTTCCCATGTTCTCCCCACATTAAACCTTTATATTTAACTGTCAAAAGAACCACTTGATCTGATATTTCACGCAGTAATCGTTGTTGTTTTGGATCGCATAAGTCAAGCATCGGACGGACATGTAAAACGCCACTATCAACATGACCAAACATACCATAATGTAAGCCTTTATCATCGAGAAGTTGGCGAAACTCATTGATATAATCCGCTAAATTTTCAGGCGGTACGCAAGTATCTTCAACAAAGGGCACGGGTTTAGCAGATCCTGATGTTTTGCCTAACAAACCAACTGCTTTTTTTCGCATGGCATAAATTTTATTTATATCAGTTAAACTATTACAAAATTGATAACCAATGATCCCCGCTTGTTTATTGCAAATTAGTTGGTCCAATTTTTCAATGAATTGCTCAATGTTGTGTTGTTGAATTGTTTCGTCTTGATCTGCAAATTCAACAATGTTTAATCCATTGGTCGTACGATTTGGTACATCAGTAATTAATTTGTTAACCTCAAACCAAACAATATCTTGCTTAGCAAGGTTAAGTACAGTGGAATCTATTGTTTCAACAGAAAGCGCATTCGCTTGTACCAGCATTTGCGAATTTTTTAATGCACATTGAAAATTATCGTATTTAATGTTGAATAAAGTGCGAAATTTTGGAATTTTTTGAACATGTAATTTTGCCTCGCAAATAAAGGCAAGCGATCCTTCCGCACCACACAATATGCGCGTTAAATCGACTGCGCCAGTGGTTGGATCATACACATGTTTTAAATCATATCCCGTTAAGAAACGATTAAGCTTTGGAAAGACATGCTTAATATTAGTTTGATTATTAACACAAGTATCAAGCACTTGCCGATAAATAGCACCGACGCTGTCCTTTCGTTTGCAAAGCACATCTAATTCAACTTTATTAACGGGGTGAGTTTCTAGTATTTCGCCACTGACTAAAACAGACGTTAACCCTAAGACATGATCGCTTGTTTTACCATAAACTAATGATCCTTGCCCAGAGGCATCACAGCTTATCATTCCGCCTAATGTAGCGCGATTACTCGTTGATAATTCAGGAGAGAAAAATAAACCGTGCGGACGTAAATAATCATTTAATTGATCTTTAATGACACCACTTTGAACGAGCACCCATCCCTCTTCAATATTGATCTTAATGATTTTATTCATATATTTAGAAAGATCAATGACTAGATCATGGCTTAACGATTGCCCATTTGTGCCCGTGCCGCCGCCTCTTGGAGAAAAGCGAATATCTTGAAATGCGCCTTGCTGTGCAAGTAAGCAAATTTCTATAATATCTTGTGTTGATTTTGGGTAAATAACCCCTTGAGGTAAGCATTGATAAACACTGTTGTCAGTAGCAACGGCTAAACGACTGGCATAACTTTCTTTTATTTCGCCCGTAAATTGTGAGTTTTTTAACGTCTGAAGAAAGCTAAAGTAAACTTGTTTAATATTCTCTTGCAAGGTTAATAGTGGGATCATAATTTGAACGTTACCTATATGATAGCAACTAAATTTGGATAGCCACTAAATTTTAAACCGCTAATTTAATGATACTATCATAGATTGAATGTTGATTACTCTTTAGGATCTGCAGTAAGCAAATATAAATTTAATGTTTTAATACATGATGTGCAAATTCAAGATGAATTTTAAAATTGTGGATCTTTTTTGTCATCATTGTTTAGGAACTTCAAGTTTCATACACCAAGATCCTCAATTATGACTGATGCTATATAAGTTTATCTGTTCTCATGGGAATATGTCCATGTGACGTAAAAATGCTTTGTCAGGCGAAAGCGCTATACTTAGAACAAGGCACAACATTTCACCTATCAACCTCGTTATAAAATTTTGACTTAGAATGACTCGTTAAGCAATAAAGTCTCTATTTTAATAATTCCAACAGATGAATAATGTAGCGAATCATTTCAGAGGGCAATTTATGCCTCGTATCTTGTCACAATTTTCATTGCGGATCTTGCATCTTGAAGGTGTATGGTAGATGCATTGATTACATCTGTCATGCTTACTCATCTGTTCCCAAGTTATTTTTACGTCACATTGATATAAATTAAAGATATTTTTGAAGTGATGTCTAATTTTTATAAAACAATTTGGTTTGTTGATCTTTTTCAAAGTATTATTTATTAAGTACATGCTAGGGGCTGTTGATCTTTGTT
>JAGLDN010000020.1 GCA_023145575.1 Psychromonas sp. | reverse complement strand
TGATCCCTAGAAAGAAAAACTCAAAAGTGGGAAATGCTGATATTGACTGGTGTTTATACAAATATAGGCACTTAGTTGAAAACGCCTTTGCAAGGTTGAAATATTTTAGGGCAATAGCCACTCGATACGATAAACTAAAGATTCATTTTGAAAGTATGCTCGCACTAGCTTGCTCAATGATTTGGTTGCCAATGTGAAAGATCAACAGCCCCTAGCAGTATAACGATTATGCACTTTAGGGTTGAATCTCCCTGTAGATAATGCTGTGGTAATTCCTATCAGTTCAAATTTAGAGCCTGTTTTCAATCTTTTTATTCCTTAGTTCCAACCTATGATCCTGCACTAGTTAAAAGTTCAGGAGCCAATAGTAAAAACTTATTTATTCCCTCATATCTCACGCGCTGTCTTCTCATTTCAGCCCAAATAGTGGGATGCTGCCTAGACTCCATTTCTTTTTGCCTTTTCAGTAAATCAGCTTTATTTTTTCCATTTCTCTTATCAGTTACATATACTTGTAATGCATCACGGTAGGTATTAAAAGCTTCCTTCCTCGCTTCAACGAGAAAATCTCTAGTATTTAACTTAAGAATTTTAATTGTATATTGCGCTCTTTTTTTATTTAGATCAGAAAGCCCAGGCTTAGAAATAAAATTCATTGTTTTTAAGTCTAATATTAGAAATTCCAGAGGGTTTTCAACTCGAGGATTAATAAATACATCTTCTCCAATTAAAGGAGAAATGACGAGATCATTTCGTTTGCGAGATATTTCCACAACTTCATTATTATTAAAAACAGCAAATAAATTACTCTTTGGTCCATTGCAGTTTCCACAAGCAAAAAGATAATTACCCCAGACAAAGGCCAGGGATGGGTATAAATCCTTTGGTTTTATATGCTCTATTTCATCTGCAACTGAGTCCTCACAATAATTACATCGTCGCTTTCCTACACATAAAGAGTCTAATTTTAAACGGATATTTTTGAATTGAGCAGAGTGCTTTGATTTCCAGAGTTCTTTGCCTCTCGCGACCTGATCTGAGTATGTATCTTTTGAGTCCACATCACTTTGATTCATCGTCAAATATGTATTAGCCGTATCATCAAGCGTTCCATTATTCATTTTTAGCATTTATATTTCACCTAGACACATTTGAATCTAAAGCAAATATATCCGATAGCTCTTCTTTCCTTGCCTTTTGTTTGTCGCTAAAGTTATCCTCATAACTTAAGAAATTGAGCTCTGCTAATTCTTCTAATAATGCCGCAGACTTATCTGAGCGTTCGATACCTGAGCCAAATGCTCCTGAACTAAATGCTTCAATCAAGTTCCCGAATATCAGGCGTTTTAAAGGAATGCCTTCTATTCTTTCTCCTTTATCCCTTCCATCAGAACTTGGTAATTTCCATATTGATCCATTTTCGGCACTTTGGCATATAAGAGCACTGTGAGTTGATACAATAAATTGAATTCTTGGAAAGTGTTGTGTTAGCCAAAAACCAATTTTTCGTTGCCAAGAAGCATGTAAATGAACATCAACTTCGTCAATAAAAACGACGCCGGGCATTATAACAGTATTACATTCGCTATCAAATATATTACTCGTTTTATAGCAGTTAACCATTTGCCTAATTAATTCAAGCATCATACTTAAAATTGAACGATAACCATCACTTAAATCTTCAAGATTTACGCGAGTTCCAAAGGCATCAGTAAAAACGATTCCCTGTGAACTGATAGAGTCTAATGTAACCCCATTCGGAAGAAAATCATCTTGGTTTATAAATTTAATGAGATTATTCAATAAAGTTGAGCTAGAAGATCCCGAATCTTCTAACTCTTTAAAACGAAGTTCTTTTAACCATTCGAGGGTTTCAGTTAAAGCGACATCTTCTCCAAATATAGAAAGATGCCTCGCAAGAAGAGGTGAAGAATAGAATAATTTTTGATAGTCACTATTTCCACCTGAAAATCGTCTGAATGGTCCATATGATGCAGAGAACCAACCCGTTTTATTATTCCAAACCGTTCGTTCTGGCTCATTAGTCTTTCTAACCTTCGATATGTCGCCTTCGATGCTAATTTTAGTCGAGAAAGATATATTATTTTTGTTTTGCTTCTCTTTTACTGTCCAATTATCAAGCATACTATCTTGAGTGATTTCAATTCTGATAAAACCACTTTCCTCGCCCTTCCTAACCCAATCTGAAAAAACAGCTCTTGATTTTAATGCTTCAATAGGACCAATTAAAGCTACCGCAGCAGAACGAATAAAAGTAGATTTTCCTGCGCCATTCTTCCCTAATAAAACGTGCCAACCAGCAGGATCCTCATTTTCTGAAAGATCCCACTTAAATTTCTTAAAAGATTTTATGTTTTCTAATTCAATTTTTTTTATATACATACTCGTACTTATATGTTTAATTTAACAGGAGTCACTCAAATTAGTTAAGTAATTATATCCCAATATGAAGTTCCAGGCTATCACGGGAGTAATAATACTAATTACAATAAATAGCCTAACTATTTTACTGTTTAAAATAACTAATTTTCGCATTGTAATTTTCGCAAATAGAACAGCAATTTAGATCAACTTACGCCTTAAAATATTCTGTTTCCCCTGCATAAAATTTAATTTAATTGGTATAGTCTTGCTTAACGTATATGCATATGTTACGTCGAAATGCAATGTCAACAGGCAAATTGTGCTAATATCCTAAGCATAAAATTGACATCTCTGTCTTCAACATTTTTCCGTTAATTATACCGATAAAAGATGAGCACAAATCATCGCTGATAGTTGAAATGTTGCGTGTTAATCTGATCATCGAGTTCATGCCTTATATTTCATTTTTACGTCACATCGGTATAGTTCCATACTTGATCCAATGACTATTATTTTCAGTTATGGTTATGGCAATACCTTCATGAAGGGTTTTACGATAACTTTTGCGTAAATACCAGCTAATACATAGGGATCCGCATCCGCCCACTTTTGTGCAACGTCTAAAGAATCAAACTCGGCAATGACAGTTGAGCCTGTATAACCAGCCTCTCCTGGCGTATCGCTATCAACCGCAGGATGAGCTCCTGCAACAAATAATCGCCCAGCATCATCTAGAGCCTGCAAACGAGCAATATGCGCAGGGCGGGCTTTTACACGCATGGTTAGGCTGTTTTTAATATCTTCTGAAAAAATAACATATAACATTACTTTTCCTCCTCTTTTGTTTTAGGTAAATATTTATAAATATATATGCCACTCAGAACGGTAAAAACAAGGGTTATTCCCATTAAACCAAAGACTTTAAAGTTTACCCATACATTGATGGGCATGTTAAAAGCAATATAGAGATTAAGCACAGCAAGTACCGCAAAGAGAATTGCCCACCCAAGATTGAGGTTATTCCAAACTTTCTCAGGCAAGGTTAACTCTTTACTTAGCATTTGTTTAATAGCAGGTTTTTTATAAATAAATTGTGTAACCAGTAATACAATGGTAAATACAGCATAAACGACTGTTACTTTCCATTTAATGAATGCGTCATCATGCAATGCTAGGGTTAAAGTACCAAAGACCATGATCATTGCAAACGTTATCCATTGCATTTTTCCTATTTTACCGTCTTTAAAGTAAGAGATGATAAGTACAATTGCCATGGAGATCATTAAAGATGCTGTTGCTGCGTAGATATTAAACATTTTGTAAATAATAAAAAAGATGATCAGTGGAATAAACTCTAAAAATTGTTTCATTTTTATCTCTCTAAAATAATAAGACTAAAAGGAAGTGAATGCCCTTTTCGATGGTGCAGCGCGATACGAAGTTTTGAATTCGCAGCGGACATTGCATCTTGTGGTTATATGATCTTAAATATTGACTTAATCTAATGTCGCGGCTGACGTTATGCTCGCAACTTTCATTTTGTTAATAAAATCCCTCATCTTAATGAGTAGTTTTTGTTGATCATCAAGATGAGTCGCTATGATTTTAACAACGGCAGAGCCTGAAATAGCCCCTGCAGCCCCTGATTTAATTGCCTTGGTTACTTGCGATGGTTCCGAAATGCCAAAGCCAAGTAATGACGGAGCCGCATTGTATTTATTTAAACTTGTCAAAATATGATCAATGGGCAGACCCGCTTTTTCTTCTGTGCCAGTAATGCCCACTCTACTTAAGAGATAAGTGTAGCCACCACCAAACTCTGCCACATGCTTGAGTGTTTCTTTATCAGCATTAGGTGGTGCAATAAAAACTTGATCAATTCCGTGTTTTAGGGCCGCATCTCGATAAGGGGCACTTTCATGCAGGGGAAGATCTGCAATTAAAATTGAATCAACACCAGCATTTGCCGCCTGTTGATAAAAATTTTCGATTCCATTGCGGTAAACGATATTAACATAGAGCAACAAACCAATGGGTGTTGTAGGATGTAATTTGCGAATTTTAGCAATGATCTCAAAACAAGCGGGAGGCGTCGTGCCTGAGGCTAATGCGCGTATCGAGGCTTGTTGAATAACAGGGCCATCGGCAACAGGATCAGAAAACGGAATGCCTAATTCTAATGCATCAGCACCTGATTTTACTAAGGTATCGATAATTTCAAGTGAACGTTTTTGATTAGGATCCCCTATCGTCACAAAAGGGACAAATGCGCCTTCATTTTTATCTGCTAATTTTTCAAACAAAGTTTGATAACGACTGATCATGACATCATACCTTTTTTGTTAAATATTTCAGCTACGGTGAAAATATCTTTATCACCACGACCCGATAAATTAACGATGATTATCTGATCACTATCATGCTCTTCAATTATCTTAAGTGCATGTGCTAAAGCATGAGCGGACTCTAACGCAGGGATGATACCTTCTTTGTGTGCGAGTAATTTAAAGGCTACGAGCGCTTCTTGATCGGTTGCATTGACATATTGTGCGCGCTTTGTTTGCGCTAAATGCGCGTGCTGCGGCCCAACAGATGGGAAATCTAACCCCGCTGAAATGGAGTAGGACTCTTGCACCTGTCCATGGCGATCTTGCATCATAAGCGAGTGCATACCAAAGAAAATACCTTTTGATCCATGACTGATTGGACATCCATGCTTGCCCGTTTCAACGCCAAGCCCCCCTGGTTCAACACCGATTAATTCAACATTTTCATCGTCAATAAAATCATTAAAAATACCAATAGCATTTGAGCCCCCCCCGACACAGGCGATGACTTTATTGGGTAAAACACCCTCTTTTTTTAAACATTGTTGTTTTGCTTCTTCACCAATCATTTTTTGGAATTCACGCACAATCATTGGAAAAGGATGTGGTCCTGCGGCTGTACCTAGAAGATAATGCGTGGAATCATAACTGCCCGCCCAGTCACGCAAGGCTTGATTACATGCATCTTTTAACGTAGACGATCCGCTCGTTACCGCAATCACTTGCGCGCCCATTAAACGCATTCTAAATACATTAGGCTCTTGACGTTTCATATCGACAGCCCCCATGTAAATTTTGCATTTTAAATTAAGTAATGCACAGGCTAGCGCAGTTGCAACGCCATGTTGTCCAGCACCCGTTTCTGCGATGATTTGTTTTTTACCCATCCGTTTTGCAAGTAATGCTTGACCTAGTACTTGGTTGGTTTTATGTGCACCGCCATGCAATAAATCTTCACGCTTTAGGTACAGTTTAGATTTTTTACCCTTGGTTAAATTACGACATAATGTCAGTGGTGTTGGCCGACCTGCGTATTCAGTGAGTAATTCTGAAAATTCCGCAATAAAATCTGGATCTTCTTGTGCCTTTAAAAACTCGGCTTCAAGCTCTTTTAAAGCAGGCACAAGAATTTGAGGAACATACATACCACCAAATTGTCCAAAATAAGGGTTTGTTTTTTCCATTTTATACCTTTTGCGCTGATTGTTGGTGAGTGCGTTGTAATTTGTCACGTTGTGAATATTTTTTAATGATTGAAAATACCGCATTTATTTTTTGTGTCTCTTTAATACCAGGCGTAGATTCTAATCCAGAATTGAAATCCAGCCCCGCACAGCCAATTAAGGATGCTTGTTGTGCATTTTCAGGGGATAGACCGCCCGCTAAAATGAGCTTGTCTTTGTCGATATTAGCCTCATTGAATAAAGACCAATCAAACGTTTTTCCTGTGCCGCCCGATTGATCTCCACTGCGAGTATCTAAAATATGTTTATCTACATTATATTTTTCAATGTCGGGGAGTTTATTTGAAATACCATGTGCTTTCCATATCATGCATGATGTTGGTAAAAGTGTACGCAATATTTGTATATCATTAGGTGACTCATCACCGTGTAACTGCACCGCAGACAACCCAAGCTTTTGCACTATATGGCTGATTCTTTTAGGTGTTTCGTTTTGGAATACGCCGACATATATAAGAGGAGCCGCTTGTATTATTTTTTGTGCCTGCTCAATATCAATGCATCGCTTTGACTTTTCTACAAAAATAAGACCACCATATATTGCCCCTGCAAGATAAACATCTTGGGCGGCCTTGGGATCGGTTAATCCACATACTTTGTTTTCGCCTAAAATTAGGCGCCGACAAGCAAATTCGATATTATCTTGGCTCATGATCGAACTACCGACTAGGAATCCATTAACATACTGGCTTAGATCTTTTACTTGGCTATGGGTGTAAATGCCTGATTCACTAATAATAATGCGCTCAGTTGGCATATCTAACGCAAGCGTTTTAGTGCGATTTAAGTCAATACTTAAATCACGTAAATTACGATTGTTAATACCAATCACTTTGGCATTAAGTGCGATGGCACGAAGTCGCTCTTCTTCGTTACTGACTTCGGTTAATACGCCCATATTAAGACTGTGCGCCGTATCTCTGTATGCTTTATATGCGTCATCGTCTAAGACAGAAAGCATTAACAAAATAGCATCCGCTTGATAATATCGCGCAAGATAAATTTGATACGAATCAATAATAAAATCTTTACAAAGAACGGGTTGCGTTACATTCTCTCGTATTTTTGTAACAAATTCTAAATTCCCCTGGAAATATTTTTCATCCGTTAACACAGAAATAACATCGGCATGATTTTTATAAACACCTGCGATCAAGTCAAGGTCAAAGTCTTCCCTAATTAAGCCTTGAGAAGGAGATGCTTTTTTGCATTCAAGAATAAAAACAGAGTGGGTTTGATTAAGTGCATTATAAAAGTCACGATCTGTGTTAATTATATTATCTTTAAAGCTAATTAAAGGCTGTATTTTTTTACGCTTTGCAATCCATAATAATTTATTATCAACAATTTTATCTAAAATTGTTTCTTGCAATGATTCATTATTTAACATTGGCTTTGCTCCGCTAGTTGTTGCACAAGCTTTAAAGGCTTCCCCGTTTTCATCATATCAAGTGCCATGTTTGTCCCTGATTTAAAATCAGCCGCTTTGCCATTTAAAACAAGCAGTGCGCTAGTATTTATTGCGATGGCATTTTGTTGTGCTTGCGTGCCTTTACCTTGCAAGATATTTTCGATAATGATTTTATTTTTACTGACGTCCCCCCCTAAAATAGATTCAATAGGCGCCTGTTTTACACCGAAATCATCCAGTGTTAATGTATATTCTTTAATATCATTGTTAATAAGTTCAGCAACCTGTGTATCACCATGTAAAGCAATTTCATCAAGTCCGCTACCATGCACTACCATCACCCGTGTCATACCCAATTGTTGATGTACCTTGGCAAGGGGGACTAATAATTCAGGTGAATAAACGCCCATTAATTCAAAACTTGGCCGCGCAGGGTTTACTAGAGGACCTAACAAATTGAAAATAGTTCGCGTTTGTAATGCCGCTCTGACTGGGGCTGCAAAGCGCATTCCTGCATGATAATGCGGCGCAAAAATAAAACAGACGTTTAAGTCATCTAAACACTCCCGTGCGCGCAAGGGGCTCATCTTTACATTAATGCCAAATGCAGTAAGTAAGTCAGATGATCCTGACCGACTTGAAACACTTCGGTTACCATGTTTGCACACCTTTAATCCGCATGCACCAGCAACAAAGGCACTTGCTGTTGAGATGTTGATTGTATTAAGTCCATCCCCCCCCGTGCCAACGATATCAGTAAAATCATAATCAGGCCGTGGGAATACTGTAGCTTGTGAGATAAGTGCTTGTGCTGCACCTGTGATTTCATCAATCGTTTCTCCTTTTATTTTTAACGCCGTTAATGCAGATGATAAAATAATAGGATCAACATCACCTTTAAAAACATCTTCAAAAAAAGCAGCGCTCTGCCCTTGGGTAAGTGATTCGCCCTTATAGAGTTGCTCTAATATCGGGTGCATTTATTGTCCTTTTGTTTGTAAGAGTAACTCAAGGCTTGCCTTTAAAATTTCTGCGCCTTCGCAGGTTAAAATTGATTCTGGATGAAATTGAAACCCAATGACTCGATCTTTATGATTGTAAATCGACATACAAGCACCGTTATAATCCGCAACAATTTCAAGCGATTCTGGAATAGTTGTGCCGATAAGGGAGTGATAACGTCCCACAGCAAGAGGGTGGCTTACATTTGCAAACATTTTGTCTTGACAATGAGTAATTAATGACGCTTTACCATGCATAATTTCATCAAATTGCCCGACAATACCACCATATTGCTCAATCAAAGCTTGATGACCAAGACAAATACCTAACATCGGAATTTCACCACGACATAAACCTATCAATTCAAGTAAGCAGCCAGCTTTGCTTGGCACGCCAGGCCCTGGCGATAGAATAAGCACAACATCTGTTTCACACTCATCAATATGCTGTTTTATTTGTGTTGCTAATTGGTTGTTGCGATAAATTTTTACGGAATAACCGAGGGTTTTAAATTGATCAACTAAGTTATAAGTAAATGAATCAAAATTATCGAGAAAAAACAGTGTCTGATTTTGAATTGTTAAATTTGCGATATGTTACTCCACATTCTATTGATCATAAAGCGCTTTTAAGCTTATACCATGGGCGAGCGCGATTGCATTTAAAACTGCAGAGGCTTTACTGCGTGTTTCATCGGCCTCAGATTGCGCAACTGAATCAAAAACAACACCTGCCCCCGCTTGTACATAAGCTGTATTTTCTTTTACAAAGGCAGAGCGTATCACAATACAGGTATCCATATCACCATGACCATTAATGTAGCCTATTGCACCGCCATAACTTCCTCTGCGCTTTTTTTCAACTTGTCGAATTAAATCTGCGGCACGAATTTTAGGGGCTCCAACTAATGTGCCCATATTCATACAGGCTTGATATGCATGCAGCGCATCTAAATCATAGCGTAGTTGACCCACGACACGAGAAACTAAATGCATTACATGGCTGTAACGATCGACTTGCAATAAATCTGCAACATAGCGAGTATCGGCCTGGCTAACCCGTGCAAGATCATTACGCGCTAAATCAACAAGCATTAAATGCTCTGCCGTTTCTTTTTGATCTAAACGTAATTCAAGCTCTAGACGACTATCAAGATCTTTATTAATTGATCCATCGCCATTAAAACCACGTTTTCGTGTGCCTGCCATAGGATAAATTTCAACAACATTGGTGTTTTTTGTATATTTAAGCGCACTTTCAGGGGATGCTCCAAATAAAATAAAATCCTTATCCTTGAGATAAAACATATAAGGGCTTGGGTTGGTTTTCTTTAATGTAGAATATGCACTGATAGGATCAGGACACGAAAGTGAGAAACTACGTGATGGTACGACTTGAAATATATCCCCTTTGACGATCTTCTTCTTGAGATCCTCGACAATAGTGCAATATGCTTTATCTGATAAATCAACACGGATGCCTCCGTCAATGGGGAGGGTTGGATTGATTTTAGGGGTAAAGTCTTTACATAAACGTTGAATTTCAACGATGCGCTTTGCCATTTTAATTTCATTTTCAATCGTATATAAGCCACCAAAAATACTACCGATTAGCTCACTTTTTTGTGTTTGATGATCGTGAATTAGAAGTGTTTCAGCCACGTAAAACAAAAAATCAGGACAGGTGTTTTCGCCTTTAGGTACAGTGATCAAATCTTCAAATGTAGCAATGAAATCATATGAAAACACACCGCCCAAGAATAACGCTTGCGGATGGGCGCACTGTTTTATTACACGATCAATAATCACACGTACAGCATCAATCGGTGATGGTGATTTTAGGCGGCTATCTTCGTCGCCACTTATATCTGATGGCGGAAATGTGAGTTGTAAATGATGAGGCGATTGATTGTCGATGAGCTCAATGGAAAACTGCGGCGTAATAAAGGTTAATAAATCTTTGCCGTTATCGGTTGTCGCCTCAAGCATAACGCCTAAATTGTTACAGGTGATCTTCATACAAGAATCAACAAGCATTAAACTTTTTAAATGTGTTTTAGTATTGATTTCCGCGGAGTCAAACAATAAATGATCATGACTAAATTCACTTAATTGTTGGAACAGCCCAATCGAATCTTGAATATAACGACATTCAGCTGTAATATTTTTTAGTACACCAATAGGGTGATTTGTTCTCATTTTCCTTCCCTTAGTTTATACGCATGTGACGTAAAGATAAAAAGTCAGATCGGTAAATTTACCAATATAATCAACATAAAATCACCCGCTCGACAAGCATGTTGATTGACTTTTGAAAGTAATATATTTACACTTTTTTTACCTTTCCTTTTGCTTGATCATGGTGATAGTATTTTTATTCAATTTATTTCACCAGATAATCGGCAATAGACTGCACCTCTGAACCTGGAAATGTAATACCAATTAATCGAGTCTGTGTCATCTCCCAAAGGCACTTGGCTTTATCCCCATGCCCAGCCTATTTATCTCCATGACACGCCTAAAAGTCATATCATTTACAATAAAAAACTTTTTTATTTTTCTGCTGAAAATAACTTACATGTGCGTTTTAAGTTACATAAAGGGACAGAGATTAACATCAACTTACACCTTTAATTAATCAGTTTTTCTAAATAAAATCTAGTTCACATACTTAAGGTAATTGGTATAAACCTATGTGACGCAAAAATGAAAAATCAGACACGAACTCGATAATCAGAATAAGGCGCAAGAGATCAGGTCATTAAAAGAGTCTATCATTTGTATATATTGTTGGGTAGATGAAAATACAATTAAAATACTTTCTAATATAACACTATGATCCCGAGGTTTTCAATCAAAATGGACATTTCATGACTCAATTGCGATGCAATAGATTGTGAATTTAATTTATTTGATACTGAATAAAACAATTTGGAATGGATTTTATCCATGTTGGTTATTTCATAATGAAATTTTTATTATTAGGGGCTGTTGCTCATTGTTTATATTTTACTCAAAGAAATATTTTGTTAGAGGGAGTGGAAGATGATCTCGTATAATTCACTTCACGAAAAACAAATACAACGAGATCACCCTGCCCCGATTAATGCTCACTGATGAACTATGGTAGAAGCTAAAAGTCATTTTGCTTGAAGATAGAGTTTATACCCATGTGACGTAAAAAGGCTTTGTCAGGTTCAAGTTCAAGTTCAAGCTCGATAATCAAAGCAAGGCACAACATCAGTTAATAATCAAAGCAGACAATGGTAAATAATTTTTTTATCATAAAAAGGTTTGACAATCGCTTGAATGTGGCTATATTTTGAAATCCATACTGTTCATGGCAGCGAGGGTTGAATGAAAATACCAATGGAATGTTTTGACAATATTGGTCTAAATCTACAGATTTTTAACTGATCCACGGTGAAGCTGTTCGTAGTAATTTAATTCAGTTAAATAATAGACCAAGAAAAGTGATATTATACCAAACACTATTCGAAATAATAATGAAACATATGCTAGTACTAGCGGCATGACGATGATGCATTTGGCTGTCGAATCTATTACATAAGCTGATGTAAGTAGCTCTCCCCTTTATGAAACATACAAGACAGAAGTAAGTTATTTTAAACAACAAAATAGATGACAATACCTTCGCCAATTGTGATTTAAGCTCAAAATAGAGTTTTACGCTCTTTATGAATCAACAACTTACAGGCTAAAAAACTTTCCCAAATGGGTTGGCTTTCATTTTGGCGAAGGTATTGAGATGAGCTATTTATTTTAATTGGTATAACATCAGATCTAAAGTTAACCCCGTTGCAACAATCGAAAAGGGAATAACAATTAACCCTCGTTGCGCCTTACTTTGAGATTCAATCTAGTGCTTGATAAAGCATTTTGAAGTATCATAGCTATAAAACAACTGAGCGATAGATATTATCTAACCTCGTCATCTTTTTTTACTCTTCTAAGTGAGTAACTAATATTAAAATTATTTTAAGGATATTTATGTTAATTGATCTTCATTCACATACAACCGCATCAGATGGTCAATTATCACCAAAAGAATTAGTGAACCGAGCGGAAAATCGACAGGTTCACATGCTCGCTATTACAGATCATGATACAGTTGATGGTTTGCTTGATGCGAAAAAAGCCATCACCGACAATAAATTAAATCTCACTCTCATTAATGGCATCGAGATATCAACCAATTGGTTAAACCATGAAATTCATGTTATTGGGGTTAATATTGATCCATCTTCAATAGCACTAACATCCCTTATCACAGAGCAAAAAGAAAAACGACAGGCACGCGCAATTGAAATGGGCCTAAGGTTATCAAAAGCTAATATTCCCAACGCCTATGAAGGGGCCAAATCCTTAGCTGGCGATGGCGCAATAACACGCGCACATTTTGCGCGCTATTTAATTCAAATAGGTGTAGGATCCTCCAACAAAAAAATATTTCAACATTATTTAAGTAAAGGAAATACAGGCTATGTGCCTCATCATTGGGTTAATTTAGACCATGCAATTTCTATTATTCATCAAGCGAAAGGAGAAGCTATTTTAGCCCATCCGACACATTATAACCTATCAAACAAATGGATCCGTAGTCTACTCTCTAGCTTCAAATCTTTAGGTGGCGATGCGATGGAGGTTGCAATGGGGCAGCAAGAGCCGAGCAAGCGTTTACAACTAGCATTATGGAGTAATGAATATGGATTAAAAGCATCACAAGGCAGTGATTTTCACTTTGTGGGCCAGTGGCGAGATTTAGGTAAATCACTCGCTTTACCTGATATTACTACACCCATTTGGATTAAGTGGCCTATATTCAGCCAATTAACAAAAAGCATAGGATAAAAACCAAGGATCATGAGTCTAATTTTATATGTCCATCCACGAAACCCACAGGATCGTCTGATAAGTCAGGCGGTCGGCGTTTTAAAGAACAATGGCGTTATTATCTATCCAACTGAGGCTGGCTACGCCATTGGATGTTTAATGAACAATAAACGCGGAATAGATAAAATTTGTCAAATTCGAGAGCTAAGCAAAAAGCACAATTTCACCTTAATGTGTAGACATTTATCTGAAATAGCGACCTTTGCAAAAGTTGACAACCAAGCTTATCGTTTACTAAAAAAAAATACGCCAGGACCCTATACCTTCATTTTAAAATCAACCAAATATTTATCTAAAAGATTAATGAATTCGTCAAAACACACCATTGGTGTCCGTGTGCCTGATAATGTTATTGCATTTGCGTTGATCAAAAAACTTGGTGAGCCTTTAATTACAAGTAGTTTGATACTTCCTGGTAATAAAAGTACTGAATACGATCCAGAAGAAATTCGTTACAATTTAAAAGATCAAGTTGATTTAATTCTAGATGGCGGATATTTAAAAGATGCTCCGACGACAGTTATTGATTTATCTGATGGTGAGATTGTAATCGCTCGCGAGGGTGCTGGCAATTTAATCCCATTTAATTAATATTAATAAGGAAGACAAACAAAGTTGCTATGATTCAAAATACTATATTTTGTGTCAAGAGAAGACGCAACATGCCCTAGGAAGATCAACAGCACCGATCCCTTATAAAATATTGTAGTGTTGTATCGCCCTTGCGTCATAAAAAACAAATCTATCGGGCAAAAGATGAATAAAATATCTTTATTAATATATTGAAAGACATCCTTAAACCCATATTAGCGAGCTGATTGTACTTTGCAATATCATGAGTATAATTAAGGTTGCTAACGCTATTATATTATAAAAATGTAAATTTGGCATAATGAGAATTACCCAAAGGAAATAAAAAATGAGTGAAAAATTACAAAAAGTTTTAGCAAGGGCGGGTCTTGGATCGCGAAGAAAAATGGAAGAGATCATCAAAGAGGGCCGCGTCAGCCTCGATGGAAAAATTGTAAAACTTGGTGAGCGAGTGACAGAAAGTAAAATTATTCGCTTAGATGGCCGAATAATAAAATATCAAAGTGCGACAGATGTCATCTGCCGGATATTAGCTTATAACAAACCTGATGGTGAAATTTGTACTCGCAGTGATGAACAAGGCCGAACAACGGTTTTTGAACGTCTGCCACGTTTAAATTGTACGCGATGGATCTCTATCGGTCGTTTAGATATCAATACATCTGGCTTATTACTCTTTACGACAGATGGTGATTTTGCTAATAAAATGATGCACCCAAGTAATGAAATAGAGCGTGAATATGCTGTGCGTGTTTTTGGTGAAGTGGATGACGCTATGCTTAATCGATTACGCACGGGTGTTATGCTCGAGGATGGTGAAGCTAAATTTTTAGAAATCAAGGAATCAGGCAAAGAAGCCGGCGGAGAAGGCATCAACCGTTGGTATCACGTTGTATTAACACAAGGGCGCACACGAGAAGTTCGTCGTTTATGGGAAAGCCAAGGCGTGCAGGTGAGTCGATTAATGCGCGTGCGTTATGGCAATATTTTCCTCAATAAACGGTTACCACAAGGTGGTTGGTTAGAGCTTAATTTAAAGGAAGTTAATTATTTGCGTAAACTTGTTGATATGCCTAAAGAAACAAAAACAAAGATTCGATTAAATGAAAATAAGAGTAGAAATACCCAAGCTCGCATCCGTCGAGCGGTTAAAAAACATACTAAGCATCGCCAATCAACAGAACGACGTCGCAGCCAAGGGCGTACTCGTGGCTAATTCATATAAAAATTTAAACATGGACTTTTAACATGATAATTAACAAATGCTTATTTCCTGCTGCAGGTTATGGTACTCGCTTTCTACCAGCTACAAAATCTATGCCAAAAGAGATGATGCCAATTGTAAACAAACCTTTGATTGAATTCGGAGTTGATGAAGCAATTGAAGCTGGTCTTTCGAGTATGTGTATTGTGACAGGCAGAGGAAAACACTCGATTACTGATCATTTTGATTGTAATTACGAATTAGAGCATCAAATCAACGGGACGACAAAAGAAAATTTGCTCACTGATATTCGCGCAATTATCCAAGCTGCTCAGTTTACCTATGTAAGGCAGCGTGAAATGAAAGGGCTAGGCCATGCGATATTAACAGGAAGAGCATTAATTGGTAATGAGCCATTCGCCGTTGTACTCTCAGATGATCTTTGCGTCACTGAACCTAATTTAGACGGTGTCCTTAAGCAGATGGTCAAAATATTTAAGCACAGTCATTGTTCAATTGTTGCTGTTGAAGAAGTGCCTGATAACGAAACACATAAATACGGAATTATAAATGGCATAAAAATTAAAGAGAATATTTATCGCATTGAGGATATGGTTGAAAAACCAGAGCCTGGTACTGCGCCAAGTAATCTTGCCATTATTGGGCGCTATATTCTCACACCTGATATATTTACGTACATTGAACAAACTGCACCCGGAAAAGATGGTGAGATTCAAATTACTGATGCTTTATTAAAACAAGCGTCAGATGGAATTGTTTTAGCCTATAAATTTACAGGTAAACGTTTCGATTGTGGCAGTATTCCTGGATTTATTGAAGCAACTAATTATGTGTATGAACATGTTTATACCCGTCCTACTTCAAGATAAAAAGTCAGATCAGTAAAATTGTGCCAATACAATACCCCAGTAACCCTCAACGGGAAAATAAAGATTTATTGTAACCATTCCGCTTAGTTTAAGAGGTACCTATCTTATTTATATACCCATGTGACGTAAAAGTGCAAATTCAGCAAAGGAAATAGTACCAAGGTGCTAAGCATAAAATTGCCCTCTTGATGATTAACTGCGTTAATCACCAAAGG
>JAGLDN010000002.1 GCA_023145575.1 Psychromonas sp. | reverse complement strand
TGCCAAGTACTCGACATAAAATTGCCCTCTCGATGATTCACTGTGTTAATCACCAAAGGTCGAATCAGAATAAAGACTTTAATTCCTGAATAGTTATTGTAAGTCTAAATTTTATAACAAGGCTAATTGATAGAAGTTTCCTTGCACTAGGGGCTTTAGCTCAAACACTAGCTCTGCGTTATAACATTCAAAAATGGAGTAACCAATAAAATATTAATGTACCTTCGTTAATGCAACAATAAAACTATTAGCATCGTTAATCGTTGATAGAGGTGCTGTTATGCTTTGATCTGATGTCCGATCTAAAGGCTGACCAAGCATAATGAAGTATCACGGGTATATACCAACTATTCGCATGCAACAAAACAGCTTTTATATGGTCACGTATCATAACCATCACGAACTTTTCTGTGTCGTAATTCTAAAGCGGCTTTTAATTCTGCTGTCAATTTGATATTCATTGGGTTTAGTTTGGGCTTATTTAAGATAAAAATCAAGCATCTTCATTGATCACAGGTATATACAGCAAACCCGTGTCGAATTATCAAAAAATTAGGGGCAAAAGTGTAAATACTACAGATGAGCATTTAAAAGCAATGGCAAAAAAAGCTTGATTGATATTGCCTGGTAGATCTCGCGTGAAACGAATAATTACTGCGACAGACAACATTGAAATAGGCTCAGTTATTTAACATTGAGGCATAACCGTCGGCGCAATAACAACTAATGGCTGTATGTTATTAAACCTCAAGATGTATAATTAACAACAATTTTATCCCTATGTTACGTCACATCTGTGCAAAATTTTTCTTGCTTACTTTAATTTTTCATCTAATTTGAGTATATTTCAATTACAAAAAAACTCATCAATATGACGCAAGGAAAGGGTGAAATATGTCTTTAAAATTTATTGTAATCAGTGTATTTGCTATCGCGTTTGTAGTCGGATGCTCAAGTCTACCTGTAGAAAGTACCTCGGTTGGTAAAATACCTAAATGGGTTTTAAACCCTGAAGAAAAGGACGGTATTGCCGTCTCTGCATGTGTCGCATTTTCAGGGAACATCTCTATGGATAAACAACATGCCATGGCAAATGCACGAGGATCATTAGCGCAACGAATTGAAACGCGTGTCAGTGTAATGGATAAAACCTACCGAGATAAAATTGTAAATCAAGATGCAAAGGCATTACAATCGGGTACTACGTTTTCAAGCGTGAACAAGCAACTGAGTCAACAAACGCTTAATGGTACGACAACACTTAAAACAGATATTTTGAAAATTGCAGGTAAAGATGAATTATGTGTGTTAGTTGCAATAGGACAAGATAAAACAAAAGCTATTTTTGATCAGCTCATTGAAAAGTCAAACAGACGGATGTCTAACGCTCAAAAAGATCTTTTATTCCAAGAATTCAAACCAAAAAAAGCACAAGAACAACTTGAGGTCGAGCTTAATAAGCCAAGTAAAACTAATGCCACTGACAACAAATAACCTTAAATCGACAAGCTGTCCGCTAACGTCAAGCGTAAAATAGCGCTATCAATAATTATTCCAGTTAATCATCGATAGCGAGAATTAAAATTATGCAAAATATGACAACCCAGCGCTTAACCGTTTTCAAGTGAAACGCCATTAACAACTGTTGCGCCTTACACAGAATATTCTAAAGAAAATAACAATTACTTTGATACCTCATGAAACATGGGAATACCTCCTGATTGCCAATGAGGATAACAACTCAACAATATATTGCGTTTTCTAGGCCCTATTTTGAGGATACCACCAGCTTTCAGCGCGTTTTACAGTGCCACTTTTAGGGTAGTTAAGCTTTAATACAGCCATTGCATTGGCTCCTGGCTCTTTTAAATCGAGAACACCATAAGCTTTGATCATTATTTCTAACGCAGTCTCTACTGACTTGGTATCTGGATAATTATTCAATACAATTTTAGCGCGATTAATTGCCGCAATGTAGGCTTGGCGTTTCATATACCATTGTGCAATGCTGATTTCATAACGCGCAAGGTTGTTTTTGATAAAAATAAGACGCAGTCTGGCATCTTTTGCATATGGACTCTTTGGGTAATATTTAATTAAATGAGAGAAATCCTTAAATGCTTGCAAAGCATTACCAGGATCGCGATTGAAACGATCTACACCAAATAGGTTTTGAAAAAACTGCTTATCCGATGCCAAATATGCTAATCCGCGAATATAATATAGGTAATCCAAATTTGGATTAGCTGGATTTAGACGCATAAAACGGTCGATATTAGCAAGTGCAAGTGCCGAATCATCACGCTTATAATATGTATAAATGAGGTCTAATTGTACTTGCTGAGAGTAAGGACCAAAAGGGTAACGGTTATCAAGCGCTTCTAGTACATCCGTTGCTTTCTCGAAATTAGCGGCCTGTAATTCTTTTTGAGCTTGAGCAAAAAGTTCGCGAGGCGGTTTGTCAGGAACTTTAGGTTTTTCACTCTTTTTTGAAGAGCACGCTGTTGTTAATAAGACAAGAAACAAAGAAGTTATAATGAGTCTGAAGAAGTTTTTCATAAGTGTTACAATATCCATTAATGTGGAAGATTTTGTCAAAGTAAAATTAGTTCAATCTGAGAAAATTGAAGTATACTCGTGCCGGTTAATCTTTGCTGGTTTAATTTTTCTTCAAAGTATAAGTTTTTTCCTTGTTGCCCATGATCTGTCAGCGAATTTCACTCAATAAATCCTCAAACGCGTTGTGATATACCAGAAGGGCAACGTTAATTGGTTATGTCGATACCCTTGCTAATTCAAGATGAAAAGTGAGCTATTCATTACAACATTTACAAAGAGTAACGATGTAATAATACCAATTTCAATAAATCGTTTGTTCTATTTTACGGCTTAACATAGCTTATTTCCATGCTGTAAGTTTCGTAAAAAACACACAGTGACATAAACATGCACCTTGAATTAAGTTATTTTCACTGCATGAAATTTAGAGCGCATACTTAATGTAATTGGTATCATTAACTTTTTTTCGTTAATAGATCGAATGTTGTGCCTTGCTCTGGTATCAGAGCTAAAGCCAAGTATTGCATCTTCTATTTAAATGTGTATCTACCCAACAAACGGCTACAAAAAACTAAAAGATCAACAGAGCCTTACACAGGGTACCTTTTATCTTGGAAAAAAGAAAAGTCAATAAGCCGAAAATGTGGCAATATATACTATTATTTTATAAAACACATCACAAAGAGAATAAAATATGAGCCAAGCGCTAACGCTAACTGGAAACGTTACTGAACAACAATTAGGGATGCGTTTAGATCAAGCACTTGCTTCATTGTTCCAAGATTATTCACGTACTCGTATTAAAGACTGGATCTTAGGCGATCTGGTGAAAATTGATGGAGAGATCGTGTCTCGCCCACGCGAAAAAGTTTATACAGGGCAGGTGCTAGAAATAAATACTATTTTAAAAGATGAAGTTGTTTTTGAAGCACAAAACATAAAGCTCGATATTATCTACGAAGATGATGATATTTTAGTGATTAACAAATCCGCTGGACTTGTCGTTCATCCTGGAGCTGGTAATCCTGATGGTACATTACTTAATGCTTTATTGTATCATTACCCTGATATTATTAAAGTACCTCGCGCGGGTATTATTCATCGATTAGATAAAGATACCACTGGGTTAATGGTGGTCGCTAAAACCGTACCAGCACAAACACACTTAGTAGCAACCCTACAATCACATGAAATAACGCGTGAGTACGATGCCATTGCAATTGGTAGCTTTACTGCTGGTGGGCGAATTGAAGCCGCGATTGGTCGTGATAAAGTAAACCGTATAAAAATGGCGGTCACTACTGTTGGTGGTAAGCATGCAGTAACACATTATCGTCTTGCAGAAAAATACCGAGCACATACTCGCTTGCGTTTACGCTTAGAAACAGGGCGTACTCACCAAATTCGCCTTCACATGTCGCATTTAGGACATGCTCTTATTGGTGATCCTGTTTATGGCGGAAGACCTCGTCCCCCCAAAGGTGCTAGTGAGACAGTAAAAAAAACCTTGCGAGACTTTAAACGTCAAGCGTTACATGCATGCATGTTATCTTTAAAGCATCCTATAACGAGCGAAGTCATGAAGTGGCATGCACCGACGCCTGATGATATGGCAGATCTAGCACTCGTCCTTCGTGAGGATACAATTTTCTACGAGAAATAACTTGTGCACACCTTTAAGTTTATTTCGCCGAACTGCGATGCAGCCTCACACATTAAAGCTGTTTCAGCAACTCGCATAAACGGCGACAGTAAAGGTGCTTATCACGGGCTTAATTTAGGTACTAACAGTACAGAGCCTTGCAAAACCTTAAACGCCAAGCGTTAAATGCATGCATGTTATCTTTAAACCATCCGATAACGAACGAAGTCATGAAGTGGCATTCTCCGACGCCTGATGATATGGTAGATCTAGCACTAGTCCTTCGTGAGGATACAATTTTCTGCGGGAAATAACTTGCGCACACTTTTGGATTTATTACGCCGAACTGGTCCGCACCCTCACACATTAAAGCTGTATCAACAACTCGCTTAAACGGCGTCAGTAAAGGTGTTAATTAAGGGCTTGATTTATGTACTAACAGTAAAAACCTTGCGAGGCCTTAAACGTCAAGCTACATGCATGCGTGTTATCTTTAAAACATCCAATAGCGAGCGGAGTCATGAAGTGGCATGCTCCGACGCCTGATGATCTGGCAGATCTGGCATTCGTCCTTCGTCAGGATACCATTTTATACGGGAAATAACTTGTGCACATTTTTAGATTTATTACGCCGAACTGGGCCGCACCCTCACACATTAAAGCTGTTTCAACAACTCGCTTAAACGGCGTCAGCAAAGGTGCTTATCACGGGCTTAATTTAGGTTCTCATGTCGACGATAATATTAAACATGTGCTTACAAACCGTGCATCCTTAGCAATTCACTTTGCATTTGACAATGATCTTTATTGGTTAAATCAAACACATAGCACAACTTTGGTGGCGCTTCCACCTACAAATAAAGCCATTGAATTACACGCTGATGCTGCTTGGACCTCGGCAAAAAATCAACCGTGTATTGCCATGACCGCAGATTGCTTGCCCGTGTTAGTTACTGATAAAAAAGGCACTTTTGTTTGCGCCATTCATGCTGGTTGGCGTGGGTTATGTGATGGTATTATTGAAAAGTCCATTCAGTCTATTTGTAACAATAAAAATGTGAAAGTATTAGACTTACTTGTTTGGCTTGGTCCATGTATCAGCAAAGAAGCCTTTGTAGTCGGCGATGATGTTCGCCGTGAATTTATTAAGCACCACTCAAAAGCCATAGAAGCATTTAGACCACATAAATCTCGCTGGCTAGCTGATCTACATCAACTAGCACAGCAACGATTATCTTCACTTAACGTACTTGAAATAACCTACAGTGATCTTTGCACATTCAAAAATCATGATCTTTTTTATTCTTATCGACGAGATGGAAAAACCGGCCGCATGGCAACACTTATTTGGATCACGTAAACAGCGGGGTCGCCAATTTTCCGATCTGACAAAATTTATTGCAGTAACTTCAATTTTAATGTAAACCATCCTTGAAAATCATTTAGTAAATACCCATGTTTATTATAACAAAGGAGGATCTTATGAGACATGATAAATTAACCCCACAATTTAAACTGGCTATTTCTGATGCACAGTCGCTAGCACTCGGCTATGATCATCAATTTGTTGATCCCTCACATGTTATGCTAGCCGTTATTAACCAAAGTGATGGGATCGTCAACGCTGTATTAGCTGATTTGGGCGTTGATATGAATTATTTGCGCTCTCAGTTAATGGGTGAGTTAGACAGAACGCCCAAAGTATCTGAAAATAACGGCGATCTTCAACTGTCTAATGCGTTGATAATTTTATTTAACCTCTGTGACAAATATTCACAAAAAGCCAATGAGCAGCAGGTATCTTGTGAATTATTTTTGCAAGTTGCCTTTGATGACAAAGGGGCACTTGGCGAGATCCTTAAAAATTTAAATTTATCAAAGATAAAGCTTAAAAAGTCGATCAAAAAAATAAGTGCAGAAAAAATTACTGATGAAAATTCACAAGAAAAAGATAGCGCATTAAAACGGTTCACTATTGATTTAACTGAACGCGCTGAACTTGGGAAACTAGATCCTGTTATTGGACGAGATGATGAAATTCGACGAATGATCCAGGTATTGCAACGCAGAACAAAAAATAATCCAGTGATTATTGGTGAGCCAGGTGTTGGCAAAACAGCAATTGTTGAAGGGTTAGCACAGCGCATTATTAACAATGAAATACCAGAGGGATTAAAAAACAAACGTGTTTTATCATTAGATTTAGGTGCCTTAATTGCAGGGGCTAAATTCAGGGGAGAATTTGAAGAGCGCTTAAAATCTGTATTAAAAGAGCTAGAAGAGTTAGAGGGGCAAGTAATTTTATTTATTGACGAATTGCACATGATGGTTGGCGCTGGGAAAACTGATGGCGCTATGGATGCAGGTAATATGCTTAAACCTGCATTAGCGCGTGGTGAGTTACATTGTGTTGGTGCAACGACGCTTGATGAATATCGTCAGTATATTGAAAAAGATGCAGCACTTGAGCGGCGATTTCAAAAAGTGATTGTCGACGAGCCAACCGTTGACGACACTATCGCAATATTACGCGGATTAAAAGAACGCTATGAATTACATCATAAGGTGGAAATTACTGATTCAGCCATCGTTGCGGCAGCAACACTTTCACATCGTTATATTTCTGATCGACAATTACCCGATAAAGCGATTGATTTAATTGATGAAGCCGCATCAAGCATTCGTTTACAAATGGACTCTAAGCCAGAAAACTTGGATAAATTAGAACGTAAAATAATCCAATTAAAACTTGAGCAAAAATCGCTTCAAGATGAAAAGGATGACGCAAGCCTTAAACGTTTAGCAATATTAGAAAATAACTTAGCAGAAATAACCAGTTCATTTGAAACACTCGATAAAGTTTGGGAAACTGAAAAATTGGCACTTTCAGGAACACAAAAGATTAAAGAAAACCTAGAGCGCGCCCGTTTAGAATTAGACTCTGCAAGTCGTATTACGGATTTAACACGAATGTCGGAATTACAATACGGCGAGATCCCTGAGTTAGAGAAGCAACTTGTTACGGCGACGCAGGCTGAAATGCAGGAAATGACACTGTTAAAGTATCGCGTAACTGAAAATGAAATTGCAGAAATATTAGCGCACTGGACAGGGATCCCCGTTGCAAAAATGTTACAAGGTGATCGTGAAAAATTAATGCAAATGGAAAAACAATTACATTCGCAGGTTATCGGACAAGATGAAGCGATTGATGCGATTTCAAATGCCATTCGACGAAGTCGTGCAGGATTAAGCGATCCAGATCGACCCGTTGGCTCTTTCTTATTTCTTGGGCCAACTGGCGTTGGAAAAACAGAATCGTGTAAAGCGTTGGCAAACTTTTTATTTGATAGTGAAGATAATATGGTGCGCATTGATATGTCCGAGTTTATGGAAAAGCACTCTGTCGCACGATTAGTTGGTGCCCCTCCTGGCTATGTTGGTTATGAAGAAGGAGGCTATTTAACCGAGGCTGTACGTCGTAAGCCTTATTCTGTTATATTGCTTGATGAAATTGAAAAAGCGCATCCTGATGTGTTTAATATCTTATTGCAGGTACTCGATGATGGTCGATTAACAGACAGTCAGGGTCGAACCGTTGATTTTAGAAATTCGGTTATTATTATGACGTCAAATATTGGCTCTGAAATCATTCAAGATTCATTTAATGACACACAATACAGTGAGATTAAATCAAATTTACTGAATGTATTACGCGACTACTTTAAACCTGAATTTTTAAACCGAATTGATGAAACGGTTGTTTTCCATCCATTAGATGAAACGCACATTAAATCAATTGCAAATATTCAATTGCATAAATTGCAAAACCGTTTGAAAACGCAAGATTACTTCATCACATTTACCGAAGAAGCGATTGAATTACTCGTGACCACTGGCTACGATCCACTGTACGGTGCAAGGCCACTAAAGCGAGCCATTCAACAACTGCTTGAAAACAAACTTGCATCAGAAGTAATTTCAGGACAACTTAAAAAAGATAAAAAAATATCTGTTGATGTCGTTGACGGTAATATTCATTTCTCGCAGTGATCATCACCCAGTTATTCTCATGTAATGGCGTTTCTGATTATTTGCATTATATTTTACTTTTTGCAAACGTAATTTTATTCATAACTGACGCCCAAATAACAGATAAAGTAGCTCCAGCATTCAGCAAGATTAATTGCTTGCCACGGATCTAAAGTAGCAATTCTTTGGCACCTATCTTCTCCATAGATCATATGACCTTGAAGATCAGTATCTATAGTATTTATTATTATATGAGACATTTCATGATACAGGGCACAACTTCGGATAAACGTACTTGTAATCGGTGCAAGCATCAAATGGTGAATATGAATATGCATCCCTGAGCCGACATGAGAGACGTCCCGCTCCTCTGGAAAATAATCACACAAGACATGCACACTAGCGAAATCATTCTCCGTGCTGGACCTCTTTATTCCACCGCACTCCTCTACTTTTTCTCCATAATACATACCATGAAAACAAAGCGGCTTAATGTAATTAATGGAATAATGCACTTCCTTTGTATGACGACTATCAATAAATCTTATTATTCGTGTGCTATCAGACAATACATCATGGATCATAGTTGTCGCGATTTTTAAGACATTAATAAATTCAGTAAAGTCATCATGTGAGGGGGTTATCCCGAACCATTTTTTCAGCAGGGCATGATGCTCAGAAAAATTGGAGTGACAAGCTGCACGTGCCTTTTGTGAAAAATTCACCGTATCCCTAAATGACATGGCTAGTTGCATTTTTTCATTATCAGTGAAGGGACTACCAACATCGTCATAGCTGCGATATGGGCCTCCACCAAATTTTCCAAACTGCATAGTCATTATACTATCCCTGATTTCAATAGGTCTGTTTCGTTTTGGTCTCCTTTTAATCGCTGATATGTTAAATTCTGTGCCTTCATCTCTATCATATTTTTTAAGCTTTATTCGCTGTGAGAGTTTCATTGTAATTTTATTCTATTTTGTAAATGAAAATTCATTAACTACATATTATCACTGTTTGATTATCTTTAATCTGAAAATGAACTTGGCATATTCAAATGGCAGATTCAACCGCCAAATGCATGATCCTCATGGCGCTAGTGCTAACATGTGTTTCATCATTATTTGTAATGGTATTTGGTATAATATCTATTTTCTTGGCCTATTATTTAACTGAATTAAGGTGCAACGAACAGCTTCATCATGGATCAGTTTAAAATCTATAGATTTATACCCATCACACCTGAAGATGCAGGTTTCAGCGAGAATTTAAAAGCTTATACCCATGTGACGTAAAAGTGCAAATTGAGCAAGGGAAATAGTACCAAGGTGCTAGGCATTGATTGAAGAGAATGGTTATTCCCTTGCCTAGACCAATAACAAGATATATAAGTCTTTAAAACTCGCCCTTTCGGGACAACTGAACAAATAATCTTTTGCGTTGCAACCCTAAAAAAGTGAATAACAATAAATGGTTAAAGTTTTTTTAACCCTACCGAAGGGAGCATTGCGCCTTGAGCATGAATCACTCAGGTGCCCTGAAACAAAGATCTTCAGGTGAGATGGGTATATATATTCAAATGACAACTTTTCCAACTAATTTAAGCGATGCATTTGAGAATTGAACCTATGAAATCAACACATTAAAATCAATAGTAACGCATTGCATGTCAACAACACCTTTGATGCAGAGCATACGATTAGCTTACTTATTTTTCATCTTTACGTTACATGGGTATAGGGTTACTTGGTTTATTTTTTGCAAGTGGTTTCCATTAATCGTTACAAATTCTAGCACCCAAATAAGTCAAAAAAAGCCAAACAGTCCGCAATAAATATTCTATATCCTGAACCGTACTGAGTTACGTCTCGTTCCAACGGGAAATGATGACATAAATCACATGCTTCTTGAATACTTTCTCAAGGTATTAATCGGCTTGTTTTTAATCGCAACGCATTTCTTATATCCGAAAATACTTACCACGAAAAATAGTGGATCTTGGTGTTATCAGACAATACACAATGGATTTTATTCTGTTGGTATGTTGACTATGGTCTTTATGCGGTCAGGTTATCCTGAATATAGCCTGATGTCAGGCACCGACGGAGGCACTCGCTGCTTGTGCCATACTCCAAGAAAGTACAGTGTTCCAGAATGTCGGATCTAGCTTAATATCTCATTCTCGCTAAAGGTACTTCAATCATCGTCATGGGACTTTATCATGTTTACTATGTGCCTTTTGTGTTTTCTTTGCTTTACTTAGTAATTTTTTAACTTTAAAAGTCATACGCTGTTTTGAATATTTTTCATGTGTATACGTTTTTATCATTTTCTACAATATTCGTGACTTTTAAATTCTTTGCAGTAAGGGACTGAGTGTAGATATTTCACAGGTTTAAGTATAAATTCGAATTAAGCAATCCATTCGATGATTTAACTTTAGACTGGATCTCTGTTTCCCCGCTGTATATTCCTTAACACTATCAATGAATTGCCATTATTTTGGACTCTCCGAGCCAAGCTTATACTTATATCATAATTCCGAGTGCAATTAATTTTTATTGATTGGTAATTTCTTTTGTGTCATTATATATTTTCAATAGTAAAGAGTTATCAACATTTATTAGTAAAATTGAAGCAATATAGTGTCTTATCTTTATTTTATTACATTATCTGATAGTTATAACGTAAAACTAAAAGTTAGTCATTATAATTATTTTTATCTTAAACTATACCTTATATCGACCACTTAATTGTAGATTGTTATCTTGCAGGTAATCTCAAAAAATAAATTAATTATAAATAGATTTATTGGTTAATCCTAACTTCAGAAGTTTAGAGGAAATATGTGATGAATTACAAATTAAAATTAATGACTTTAGTGATTTATGTTTTTGGATTACTCGTAATGCTAAGTGGTTGTTCACAATATCAAAAACCAAATGCTTGTAATGAATTCGATATGAGCAAATCATCTGACAGTCTTGGCACTCTAGGAGGTGCTGAATGTGCTAAAGAACGTGCTAAAGAACAGGCTAAAGAACGGGCTGATAAGATTGGAAAGGCTGGTGCGGATGGTAAGGCGAGCGATGGAACTGGCGCAGCGGCTGGTACTTGCGTAGCGGCTGGTACTGGCGCAGCGGCTGGTACTGGCGCAGCGGCTGGTACTGGCGCAGCGGCTGGTACTGGCGCAGCGGCTGGTACTGGCGCAGCGGCTGGTACTGGCGCAGCGGCTGTCGCCGCTCTTGCTAGTAAGACTGGTAAGAAAAGCGATGGAACTGGTAAGGATGGTAAGGCGAGCGATGGAACTGGTACGGCTGGTAAGGTTGGTGCGGCACTCGCTGGTACTGGTGCGGTGGGCGCAGCGGCTGTCGCTGCTCTTGCTCGTAAGAAGAGTAAGAGTGGCGCGGCGGCTCCAGATGGCGTAGCGGCGGCTCCAGCTCCAGGTGGCAAGGCGGCTCCAGGTGGGGTGGCGGCGGCTCCAGCTCCAGGTG
>JAGLDN010000199.1 GCA_023145575.1 Psychromonas sp. | reverse complement strand
GATTAACGCAGTTAATCACCAAAGGGCAATTTTATGCCTAGCCTCTTGGTACTATTTACCTTGCTGAATTTGCACTTTTACGTCACATGGGTATAAGCTTTTAAATTCTCGCTGAAACCTGTATATTCAGGTGTGATGAGTATAGAAACGATCTATCAAAAAGGTTGAAAATTGAGGTTATTCATAAAAATATAGAATTAAGTACTGCACTTGCTAAATCCCCAGCAAAAACAAAAAGGACACAGAGTAATCATATCTTCATGTCTTTACTTGCAACGGTAAAATTAGAGTATCTAAGTCTTAAAACATGACTAACAACATTTTGTTTAAAAACGAAGCTTTCTATCAAAGCACAAAAATCAGTTAATAAAGGCAAATAAATAATGTTCCTTTTTTTATTTTTTAGTAGACTGGCACTAATCTCGGATTAAAAATAATCGCCTTTTCGGATTATTAAATTACACTTTTGTTTAAATTTTAAAAAATGTGTATACTAGGTTGGAATTTTACGGCATATTTTTTATATAATAGAGTATTAAAAATGACAGATTTATCTAAATACAGAAATATTGGAATTTTCGCGCACGTTGATGCGGGTAAAACCACGACGACGGAACGTATCCTAAAGCTTACAGGTCAAATCCATAAAACGGGTGAAGTACATGACGGAGAATCAACTACTGACTTTATGGATCAAGAAGCTGAACGTGGAATTACGATTCAATCAGCTGCGGTAAGTTGTTTCTGGAATGATCATCGTTTTAATGTTATTGACACACCAGGACACGTTGACTTCACTGTTGAGGTTTATCGTTCACTAAAAGTACTTGATGGCGGTGTCGGTGTCTTCTGTGGTAGTGGAGGTGTTGAGCCTCAATCAGAAACCAATTGGCGTTATGCTAATGATTCTAAAGTTGCTCGTGTTATCTTTATTAACAAATTAGACCGTATTGGTGCTGATTTCTATCGTGTTGCTAAGCAGATAAAAGCGGTGCTTGGCTCTAACCCGTTGATTATGGTATTACCTATCGGTATTGAAGATGACTTTATTGGTATTGTTGATTTATTAACACGTAAAGCGTGGATATGGGATGATACGGGTCTTCCTGAAAACTATCAAATCACCGATGTTCCTAAAGATATGCTTGATAAAGTAGAAGAATACCGAGAGCTGTTACTTGATACGGCGTTAGATCAAGATGAAGATTTATTAGGTGCGTACATGGATGGAGAAGAGCCATCGATGGAGGACATCAAACGTTGTATTCGAGAAGGTACACGCACGATGGAGTTTTTCCCTACTTACTGTGGAAGTGCATTTAAAAACAAGGGTATTCAAAACATTCTTGACGCAGTGGTTGATTACCTACCGTCACCGACAGAAGTAGATCCACAGCCGCTGATCAATGAAGATGGCGAGCCAACGGGTGAGTATGCAATTGTTTCTGCTAAGAAATCGTTTAAAGCGTTAGCTTTTAAAATAACAGATGATCGTTTTGGAGCTCTTACTTTCGTAAGGATATACTCAGGTACACTTAAAAAAGGTGATACCATCATGAATGCGGCAACAGGTAAAACAGAGCGTATTGGCCGCATGGTTGAAATGCAAGCAGATGCTCGTAATGAACTTTCTTCTGCACAAGCTGGCGATATCATCGCGATTGTTGGCATGAAAACCAATGTTCAAACAGGCCACACATTATGTGATCCTAAAGATCCAATTATTTTAGAATCAATGGTATTTCCCAATCCAGTTATTTCTATCTCAGTGACACCAAAAGATAAAGGTTCAACTGAAAAAATGAGTATTGCGATTGGTAAAATGGTTGCAGAAGATCCAACATTTAAAGTAAAAACAGATCGAGATTCAGGTGAAACAATTCTCTCTGGTATGGGTGAACTTCATCTAGATATCAAGGTAGATATTCTAAAACGTACTTATGGTGTTGACCTTGTTGTTGGTGAGCCTCAAGTGGCTTATCGTGAAACAATCACACAAGAAGTTGATGATTCGTATACGCATAAAAAACAGTCGGGTGGATC
Source organism: Psychromonas sp. (assembly GCA_023145575.1). GTDB lineage: Bacteria > Pseudomonadota > Gammaproteobacteria > Enterobacterales > Psychromonadaceae > Psychromonas. The sequence continues at coordinate 3,984 of JAGLDN010000199.1, read as the reverse complement.
GGGTCAATTTGGTAAGCTTGATTATCGTATTAAGCCGGGCGAGGCAGGCAGTGGTTTTGTTTTCAAATCTACTGTTAGTGGTGGTAATGTACCGAAAGAATTTTTCCCTGCTATTGAGAAGGGCTTTAAAAGTATGATGGATACCGGTGTTCTTGCAGGTTTCCCAGTGCTTGATGTTGAAATTGAACTTTATGATGGTGGATATCATGCAGTGGATTCATCAGCGATTGCATTTGAATTAGCAGCGCGAGGTGCATTTCGTCAATCAATCCCCAAAGCTGGTGCACAACTTCTTGAGCCTATCATGAGTGTCGACGTGTTCACGCCAGATGCGCATGTTGGTGATGTTATTGGTGATTTAAATCGACGACGTGGCATCATTGCTGGTCAAGAAGCTGGAGTCTCCGGTGTTCGCATTAAAGCTGATGTGCCATTATCTGACATGTTTGGTTATATTGGTTCATTACGAACAATGACATCAGGGCGTGGTCAGTTCTCCATGGAGTTTAAAAACTACATGCCTTGTCCGACGAGTGTCGCTGAAGCAGTGATCGAAAAAGTTAAAGCTGATAGAGCAGCCGACAAGAAATAATATTTTTATTCATGCGACTATCAACAGAAAAAGATAGATTCGTTTGATTAGCCTTTAGTTCGTCATCTTTTTGCTGACGTTCTAAAGTGCCATCTAGATCATCAACGGCGTTAATCATCTAAGTTAAAAATCAAATAAAATTTTAATTCTTAAGTATGGATCTTGCAGAGTAATTTTATAAATCAACGAGTTCAAGTTTTTATCTGGATGTATACTCATGCCATGTAAAGACGAAACGTCAGAACGGACAATTGCGCCAAGAAGCGAGTGATTAACTTGCCCTGTGTGGCGTTAGGACGGCTTATTATTAAACAAGCCAGCCCTGTTACAATATTCTAAAATGGAGTAAGAATTAACCCATGTAGTGTCTTGAGCTGATCTACGAGCTAAAGCCTGAAAAAGTACCTTTGTGTCACATGGGTATAATTCCTCTTCTAGTTTGATAACGGCTTGGCATGTGCATCAATGAGTGGGTTATGCATAGATCCTGAAGGAAAAAAAAGGAAATAAATTGAATAAGCTAATAACAATTTCTGTTTCATTGATGCTGCTAATGCTGAGTGTAAATTTATGTTTTGCTAGCACATTATCAGCATCCAAGGAATTTCAAATTTTGTCAGTAAACGGTAAAAAAATTGAAAAACCATTCTTTAGTACAGCCAAAGCAGTCGATCTAAAACAAGGGATACAGAAAGTTTCTATCGTTTATAACACACTGGTAAGAAATGACGAGGGTAGTGAATTAGCAAAGGTATCATCACAGACGTTTCTTGTGACCCTCAAGGTTAAAAAAAATAAAAAATATCGTCTTTTAGCAAATATCGATATTGATTCACTAAACACTGCGAGAAAATTTGCCAGGCATCCTGATATAAAGGTAGAAACAAGCAATGGCAAGCCTGCTGATTTTTCTGTAACTCTTTCAAAATATAAAGATTATGGCTTTCTAGGTAATATATTTAAAAAAGATAAAGCGTTAAGGATTTCGACTCCCTCACCGCAGGCAACGGCAAAGCCTACAAAATCACAAGATAAGAAGTAGTATGACGGGCGATAAATTACATTATTGGAGGTAAAAGGAGGATATATCCATGCGACTTCAAGGTGATTTATCAGGGTTTATATCTATGTGACTATCAAAATGATACATAAGGCACAAACTCGAGGATCAAAATAAGGCGCAACATTTGACTTATCAACCTATGTTGTTAATTCACCCGAGCCTTGGTTAATTAATATGTACTATAAAATTTTAGATTAGAAGAATACATTGATGGGACATTTGTCCAGTAGGCAGGTTCACAGTGTAGGATCTGGTTGCAAGTCAATACAGTATATCCCAGCTATATAGCGGTAGTAACATGCCGATAGTTGCAGGAACACATACATTGGCATCCCAACCCATGACAACAAGATGTTTAACCTGTAAATTGTTCAACATCTGGGTTAGATTAGTTTCGGCGAATGCATTAGAAAGCGACTTTATCATAACATGATGATTTATATTATATAACCCCTTAATCTCAGTGCGAGTTGGATCAGGAATGTTATTGTCCTCCTCATTGTTGATTGAGAAGACAGGGTAGTCCATGGCCTGCATACACATTAAAACCCGTTGTTGGCATGCTGTAACGTTTGAGCTTAATGTTAATTCAGGATCTTTTGCTTCTATTACATCGATAAATATTTTCCCTGGGGTATTTGATGTTTCGTCTATAACTGCGTCGCTATGTTCATCAATGATCAACAAACCTATTTTTGTTTTCTTAGCAATAAGACTTAGTAGAGCCGAATAAAAGCTACCGTGAATGTACATAATATTCGACCTCTTATAAGAAAATTTAAATAATATGTTAAAAACTGGTGCTACCAGGGAGCCTATAGTAGCGCTTGTTTCAATGTCATTTTTAATAAAGATAATTATATACCCATGTGATTGAAAGATGAACAATCAGGCATGAACTCGATAATCACCATAAGGCGCCCCATTTGACCAATCATCGCATGTTGTTAATTAACCAGAGTTCAGGTTAATTAAAATTGGCTGTAAAATTATAGATTAGATGAATATGCTGAATTGTCAAATGACCAGTGGGCAGGTTCGCAGTGCAGGAACAGGTTACTGTATATTCTTGCTGGAAAGCGCGTTTAAAAGTTTGGTCGTCTTACAAACAGATTGTGCTAGCAACACATACATTGGTATCCCAACGAGATGTTTAACGCGTATTTCGTGCAATGGATCCCTTAGCATAGTTTGTTCAAATGCCTATTAAGGGGCACATCCAAGCACCGTGAATGCACATAAGATCATTCTTTTTATAAAAAGTTTTAATTTTCATCTTGATAGTCACGTGGGTATAATCACAATGAGGCGAAACATTTGACTTAATTAATCCATGATGTTAGATAACCCGATCCTGGGCTAATTAAAAATGGCTGTAAAATTCAAGATTAGAAGAATACCTTGAATACTCAAATGCCCAACGGGCAGGCTCTCCGTGTAAGATCTGGTCGCAAGTCATTACTTTATATCCAAGGCTGGTAGCACTATCGTGACTGATGTAAGATGGATCATCTGAAAAACCTATAGTGTCGGAAACGCAAGCATTAGAATGCCATCCCATAACCACCAGATGGGTAATGTTAAGTTTGTGCAACTCCACGTGCAGATTAGTTTCGCGGAACGCATTAGTATGTCCCTTTAACATACAGTGCTGTTGCCCATTGTAAAGATCCTTAAGCGCTGGACGAGTCGCGTCATAACCTGGAGTGCCCGTATTCATGCTAATTGACCAGACAGGGCAACCCATTATTTGCAAATACGTCAATATTTTTTGTTGAAATGTTGTCACGTTATAGTCTTTCTGTACATAGCCACCCATGCCAGGCATTTCACATTTTTCGGCTGAGAATTCTTCGTCAATGATCAATAAGGCTATTTCAACGTTGGAACAAACACGTGTCCGTAGCAGCTCATACAAGCGACCTTGAATGAACATAATATTTATCCTTTTTTATACAATTTTAATTAAATATTTACATCTTAAATAGGGTTAGTAAGCCAATAATGAAGGTATTTTAGCCTAAGGGGATTGCCCTTAGCTTAGTGTACACTACTGCTTAACTTTTTCTATATTCTGCACTAAACAATACATCTGCCATTGCGCATTCACATTCTCTTTTCATCGCAGTGTGAACTTATTCATACCTTTATTTACGGTGATATTACCAAATACAGGCTCAATAGCTCCCAGCAGTTTGCTGTACTCTCGTCGTTCAACAATACTATTTATTTTTACGTGCATTTTATCATCATAGAAGATAGATTCACTGGATTTGAAACTGAATTTTTCGCCCTTGTTTATTCGGGTATCAGACGTCAACTACCTTGG
>JAGLDN010000198.1 GCA_023145575.1 Psychromonas sp. | reverse complement strand
TGGGAATGTGGCAAGTTAAAACTTATAACCCGCACCAATACTTATGTTCTGTATCATGGCAAGATCAGAGAACATCTTAGCACCTCCATCAACGTTAGGATAATTATAATCAACGGTATACCAATCTCTGCTCCCAGTTACTCTAAAAATAACCCCTGACAATGCAGCTGGCTGATATTCAATGCCTACACCAGTTAATAGCGTCGTAGGGGTTTTATTAAGATCATTTGAGCCGGGTATGGAAGGCTCTCCAGGATTTAAACTCATAACGGTTATCCCAAGGAGTGCAAACGGACGCCAACCATTTTTAAATGTATAGCCTATATTTGCTTGTGTGCTGAAACCGAAGGGTGAATATTTTGCTGGTAAGCTGGTGGCTTGTAACTCATCATCAAAATTTAAGTTCCCAAAGTCAGTAAAAACAAATTCAAGGGCAAATATACGGTTAAATTGATAGCCTGCCAATAAATTAAATGAAGTTTTAATTGAAGTGCTAAAAGAATCGTCCATTGAGTCAAGAGCTATTGATGACGTTTCACGGGCTTGATAAATATTACTTACACCAATTCCCCCGCCAAAATATAATCCCTTTATTTTGCTTTTAATGTCAGTAGCTTGCTTTGTATCGCTAGGCACTACGGCTTGCTTAGGCACTTTAGGTACTACGGCTTGCTTTGTATCGCTCTGCACTGCGCCATGAGCGAAGGAAGATGCAATACTTATTGAAAGCACAAAGAGTGATAATCTTAATTTATTCATGTTTTAATTCCCTTTTTGTAAACAGTATAATGTTACCAGTTTATTCTAAAAAAACTGATGAACAACATATAAAAAACAGCTTGTTTGTTAATTTTTTATTTAGCAATTTGAACTTTGACATTACATAACGTGATCCAAACAAGCTGCCTGGGCAATGAGGCATGTTAGAATTTATAACCTATCCCAACACTCAGGTTTCTTAAGCGCATGACGTCAGTATATTGGGAGTGTATGCTAGAAGGAGACTCCCAATCAAGCGTATAAATATCAAGGGTGTATTCAAGTCGAAAAGTTAGCCCATCCAAAGATACTGGGGCATAGTCAGTACCCATGCCAAAACGCAATGCCACCCGATTTTTTTGGTTGTAAAAACTGTGGATTGAATCTTCTTCTTCTGTACTTGTTTGCGAAGCGTCAGTACTTGAATCTATATTAATCCAACTTAGTCCTGCAAGTCCATATGGACGAATGCCATTGTTAAGGGTGTAACCGATATTTGCTTGTAATGCGAGTGATTTTGCTCTGGTTTTAATGTAGCCTTTAATGGTCTCTTTGCCATCAGGTTTATAGTCCTCCTTTAACTTGCCATGATTTGTCAAAGCAAGTTCAACTGAAATAACATGGTTGAATTGATATCCACCGTATAATTGATATGAAAAAGCGGGGGAAACATTACCCAATCGCCTATCTGTCTCAGTCAATCCAGTTTGTTCTGATGAGCCAATTGTACCCCCCGTGTAATAGTCTGTCACTTTTGGGTCTGCTATATTTCGCTGTAGTTTCGGTTTAATGTCAGTTGCGTGTCCCGTGTCATTGCGCTTTGCTGGCTGAGCAAAAGAAGGCGTAACACCTAATGCAAAGAGGAAAAGACTGAGGATTATTTTATTTATGTTTGTTTTCCTTTTTTAATTATGCGTTAGAATGATGGCATGAGATCTTAATCATTCATAAAATTAAAATGATATAAAAAAAAGGATTTATTGTAAAATTTATTTGCTTTAGTTGTGATCAATGTATCTACACGTTGGAGTGATTCAACGCGGTCTCTCGCGCTGTGTGGTAATGAAGAAATCTTCAAATCAAAACAGTTCACAGGAATGAAAACATAAGCTAAAGAAGGTTGGTGAGCGGTGGTGATATTCGTTGGCACGCAGTTGCGCGGTAACGGATGGCTTGATATAGGTCAGTTAGAACTTATAGATGGCGCCAATATTAAATTTGTGCAAATTGATATAATCTTCATAATTTGCAAGCAAATTGCTCTGGCTAGGATTGCTAGTATCTGAATATGTGCCAGTCCCCATGTCGTCGATCCAACTCGCTCTAAAAGCAACGCTGTTGAGTGCTGCTGGTTCATATTCAATGCCGAGGCCTAAACGCAAAGTAATCTGCGCACTTGAGTCAATATTATAGATCTTATAGATATCATTGTCGGTAAAAGAGGTGACTCCAGTAAGCACAAATGGGCGCCAACCACTATGAAAGGTATAGCCTATATTTGCTTGTAGGGATAAAATTCTCGGGGAGGAATGTATTTCTACGGGACTGTAAACACCAGTGCTGGGATTTTCTATAAATCCAGCAAATTTTAAATTATTAATATAGTGATCATAAGCAAACTCGACAGCAATGATGCGATTAAATTGATATCCTGCCAATAATTGTATTGATTGAGCAGATGATGAGGTATCTTTCTGTTTTAAGTCCAGGTTAGTGTTATCTGTGAGGAATTGTTCATCGCGACTAATATTAAGTTTACCTGTACCTATTGTACCACCGAGGTAGAAACCTGATATTTTTTGATGTTTATTTATCCCTTTGGCATGTCCGGCTTCATCAAGACTTGCTGCACTGGCAAATGAAGATGCACCGCAAATTAGAAACGCGCAAAGAGAGATGGTTAATTTGTTCATGTTTCTTATTCCTATTTTAGTAAACATTATAATGATGACACTTTTAGCAATTAAAATATTATATTTGATAAACTATAAAATAGCTTGTTTGTAAATATTTGTCCTCAAGTTATTATTTTATTAAAACGATATGAAAATGCAACGAACAGGCAGGTAAATTCTTACGGATGCTATGCATAAGACTAACATTTCTCTCTTGGCTCTGAGCGTTGGATAAATTAAAAAAGCCCTTTAAATTCTCTTTAAATCAACTCATCAGATCAAACCTGTTCATAAAAAACCTCAGCTAAAAATAATTTTAATTATGAATTACCTTTTCTAGGTCGGAGTATTATAACCGAATTTAATGATGCAAATTACCGCAATATAATCTTTTGATATATAACAATAATTACTTCACATTTTTGTTAAAAGCGCAAGATTTATCTTGCTAACCTTGTATTTCGAAGTATCATGATTATATTCTTTGCTTGATGATGGGTATAGGTCGCATGAACATATATGGAACATAGTGCAATTCGTTATAGCGTAAAAGAATGGGGAGCTTTATCTCCTGGTTTATTTGAAAAAAGCGCATGGCAGATATGGTTACAAAATAATAAAAAGTGGCCAGCCAAATGCGCGCCGCCAGCAAGCGATTTAATCCCCTCGATGATCCGTCGGCGGATGAGTAGTTTAAGTAAATTAGCGGTGCAAATGTCGCTAGTATTATGTCAAAATAAGGCGATTGATTATATTATTTTTGCAAGCAGACATGGGGAATTAACCAGAACAACAAAATTATTAGATGATATAATGCAAGGCGAAGACGCGTCCCCAATTGCTTTTTCTCAAGCAGTACATAATACGGCATCTGGATTATTTACAATGATTAGTCAACGTGCAATACCCGTTTGTTCATTGGCATCAGGGCATGACTCTTTGCCTTGTGCGCTGATTGAAGCAAGCGCTTATTTAGCAGATAATATCTATGATAAAGTATTGATTGTTGATTTTGATGAGCCTTTGCCAGTATTTTACCAAGGGTATGAAACTCAAGATTATTTGGGGTATGCAGTGGGATTAATTATAGAGTCTGGTGATCAATATCAACTTTCATGGGAAAAAAACAAGTTAGATTGTCGTCTTGAATTGCCGATTGCTCTGGAGTTTTTAAGCTTATTACTTACAAAGCAAAAACGCTTAACGATTGAAAGTGATAATAAATCATGGCATTGGAATAAAAAATGATGATGACCGCTTCACAAAAATTGAATAAATATTGGCGGGTGTTAGCAACGGGCATTAGCTTTGTTTTTTTTGGTATGGGGGGGGTGGTGCTTACGTTCATTATTTTCCCTGTATTAACCCTGTGTATTAAAAATAAAACAAGGCGGGAATTAAAAGCTAGGAAAATTATTCAACAATCCTTCGCCTTATTTTGTGGAACAATGCGCTTTTTGGGCGCGATCGAATATCGTTTTGTTGGTGATAAATCATTCCAAGAGGATGAAAACTGTATTATCCTTGCCAATCACCCTAGCTTGATTGACTATGTGCTTATCGTGTCTCGCTTGCCGCAATGTGTTTGTCTAGTTAAAAAATCAATATGGCATAACTTTTTTATGAAAGGGGTAGTACAAGCCGCTGGATATATACAACAGCAAAATGGTCAATCCTTAATTGAAGATTGTGATGCATGGTTAAAAGCGGGGAATGTTATATTAATTTTCCCAGAGGGGACAAGAACAACGCTAGGTGAGATCTCTAAACTGCATCGAGGCGCCGCGCAAATAGCGATCAAAACAAAAACAGATTTTCGTTTGTTGCATATTAGCGTGAATCCTCCAATTCTAACAAAACAAAAAAAATGGTACCATGTATCAGACAAAAAACCTTTATTTGAAATAAAAATAAAGTCTAAAGTTCGTATTTCTGATTTTATAGAGAGTGGAACGTTACCCTCTATTTCAGTTCGTAATTTAAGTAAATATCTTGAAGAGCATCTTTTTTTATCAGAAATTCATTAAATAAAATTGATTGTAAGGTAATAAATGGAAAAATTACACAATGAAATCAAACAACTTATCATTGAAGAATTAAATCTCGAAGATTTAAGTATTGATGACATCGAAACAGATGCACCTTTATTTGGAGAAGGACTTGGACTCGATTCAATTGATGCGCTTGAGCTCGGTTTGGCAATGAAGAAAAAATACAACGTTGTCATTGATGCAGATGATACAAACACACGAGAACACTTTACTTCGGTTAAAACGCTTGCGAATTATATTGTCGAAAATAAAGGATAAATAATGTCAGAGGTAAATAAAGATAAAATTTTTATTGAAATCAAAAAAACATTAATTGAGCTATTTGAATTAAAAGATGAAAACATTAAATTAGATTCGCGATTGAGCGAAGATCTTGATCTTGATAGCATAGATGCGGTTGATATGATCGTCAATCTACAAAAAATAACGGGTAAAAAAATCGACCCTGAAAATTTTAGATCCGTGCGCACTGTCGAAGATGTTGTCAATGCTGTTGAAGCACTAATGAAAAAATAATAATGAAATGGTTGTCTTTTCTTGTGGGAATTGTTTTATTAGCCTATCCATTTGCTATTTATTATGGTTTAAATCAATGGGGAATAGGAGTTGTTGCTGGCTTTCTTGGCTTATTATTTTTTTTGCGCCTGATGGTGACCAATCAGAAACCTCTGAGTGAATTTAGATATATGATCTGGCTAGGAAGTGGTGCAGGTATCATCTTAGTCTTGCTTGCTTATTTATTTAAAAACACACGTTGGTTTACTTATTATCCAGTGATCGTTAACCTGTTGTTTTTTAGTTTGTTTTTAATAAGTTTATGGCAAAAAGAATCCATTATTGAACGTTTTGCTCGATTGCAGGATCCTCAGTTACCTCATTATGCGGTGCATTATACGCGCAACGTCACGAAGGTTTGGTGTCTGTTTTTTATCCTTAATGGGACAATATCATTTACAACTAGCTTCATGAGCTTAGATATTTGGACATTTTATAACGGATTTATCAGTTATTTCTTGATTGGTTTATTATTTTCAATTGAGTTTATTGCGCGCGTGCATGTAAAGAAAAAGAATGAAAAGCGAAGCGATAATTATGTTTAATTCTTTAGGATCGCTGTTGCTAAGTAAAAGAGCGCCAGATGCGTTGTTTGCGTTTCATCCTGAAAATAAAACATGGGCAGATTTTTGTCAGGATGTCCGAGACTTAAGGCAATATCTACATCAGCAAAAAGAAGATCGTTGGGCTATTTACTGTCATGATAGTTACTTCTTTGCTGTTGCATTTTTTGCTGCGAGTTATGCAAATAAAACGCTCATTTTATCGAGTAATCAACAATGTGAAATAGTAAGGCATTTAGGTGAAATACATTTTGATGGCATGCTTATTGATGATGTAAATTTGATGCAAATAGATAGTAATGTCTGTTTGCTTCCTTACGTCAATAAATCAGCGAAAACAACTCCGCCTATCTTGAATGAGTTAGATATACAACAGATAAAGTTAACTATTTTTACATCAGGATCGAGTGGTGAGCCTAAAGCAGTGCATAAAACATTGGCTAACTTAGCTTGCGAAGTAAATGTACTGCAAGCACAGTGGGGTGATCTGTTACAAGGTGCTCATATTGTCAGCACAGTACCGCCTCATCATCTTTATGGGTTATTATTTAGAGTACTCTGGCCGATTAGTGCAGGTTTGCCAATTCAGCGTAATGAGTTACTTTATCCAGAACAACTTATTAAAAATGCGCAATCGAATAACGTCTTAATTAGTAGTCCAGCGTTACTTAAACGTTTGATTTCTGGAAGGGAAACGCGGGGCTATCGCGCAGTTTTTAGCTCAGGATCTTCGTTGGATTTTGATGATGCATTTTTAAATTTTAGTTATATAAAGTGCGTGCCAATTGAAATATATGGCAGTACAGAAACTGGCGCTATTGGATTTCGGCAACAAAAAACGAAGAATACAAGGTGGCAGTTTTTTGGGGAATTACAGGTAAAATTAGGGTTGCATGAATGCTTAGCTGTTAAATCTCCTTGGATCCCCTCTGAGGATTTTTATCAAACAAGTGATCAATGTGAATTACTTAATGATGGTCAATTTATTTTAAAGGGACGTGTTGATAAGATTGTTAAAATTGAAGAAAACCGCGTATCTTTGCGTGAAATTGAAAAAAGTTTAATGCTGCTAGCATGGATAAATGAAGCAAAAGTAATTGTTATAAAGGCACCAAATCGTGATTATCTAGGTGCAATACTTAAACTCACTCAACAAGGTGAAAGGAAATTACAAACCATCGGGGAAGGTAAATTTTGGATCCTATTACGTCAAAAATTAAGGCAGAGAGTTGAGCCTGTTGCTATTCCAAGGCAATATCGAACGGTTGTTGAGTTTCCAATTAATGCACAAGGGAAATGCCTGTACAAGGATCTTACTCGCTTATTTACTAAAGGGATAAAAACGACATGACAGCACCAAATAAGCCTAAGATCATTGAACAGTCTCACAGTGTTGATAAACTAAGCCTAATTTTATTTATCCAACCTGAATTAATTTATTTTCAAGGACATTTTAATCATTTTCCTGTTTTAGCTGGCGTTACTCAAATTGATTGGGCTATTTTTTATGGTCAAAATTTACTTCATTGCCCTAAGTACTTTGAAGGGATGGAAGTCATTAAGTTTCAGGTGCCGATCTTGCCTGATAGCGTTATAGAATTAAATTTGCAATGGCGTAAAAGCGCACAAAAATTGTACTTTAAATTCCTAGGTGCAACCGCGCAAGATAAAAAACAATATTCATCTGGCCGTATTAAGCTTTCTAATAATGAGTAAGGAAACGCGTCTTTTCAATCCTTTGTTTTTAATACCTTGTTTTAACCATGGGCCGACACTCGAGGGGGTTGTAGAGAAGTTACAGCAGCAATATGACTACCCTATTCTTATTGTTGATGATGCCAGCGATTGCAATACGAAACACTATATTTCTCGGCTAGAAAGCATCTGTCATATTATCACGCTAGCAAATAATACAGGCAAAGGTGGCGCTGTTATTGAAGGTATTGAACACGCACATCGGCTCGGATATAGCCATGCAATACAAATTGATGCTGATGGACAACATGATTTAAACGTGTTAATCAATTTAGTGACGCAGTCAAAGGCGCACCAAAACTCCCTTATCTCAGGTTGCCCTGTTTTTGATGAGTCAATCTCTAGGCGGCGCTTCTATGGGCGTTACCTCACGCATTTTTTAGTTTGGATTGAAACACTTTCTTTGTCAATTAAAGATACAATGTGTGGTTTCAGAGTCTACCCAATCCCGCAAATGGTTGCGTTATTTTCTCAATATAAATTCGGCAAAAGAATGGAGTTTGATATTGAAGTCATGGTGCGTTTTTATTGGAATGATGGAGATATTCGTTTTGTTGATACAAAGGTTATTTATCCTAAAAATGGTCTTTCTCATTTTGATTTTTTACAAGACAATATCAAGATTAGCCAAATGCATATCAAGCTAATTTTTGCAATGTTACCTCGTATTCCAGCTTTACTGAGTCGTAATAAACGATTAAAAAGACAAGGGGGGAAAAAACCACAAAAACACAGACATTGGTCAAGAATGCAGGAGCGCGGCACTTACTATGGTCTTAAAATGTTAGTGCTCACTTATTCAGTATTTGGGCGATCAGTTTTTAAATTTTTCCTAGCCCCAGTTGTTTTTTATTTTGCTATTTCGGCGACGCGCATTAAACAAAGTAGTAAAGGTTATTTCAATAAATTACGCCAATACGCCTTAGCAACTGGGATAACCATACCCGCTAATCTGACTGTTTATCAGCATATAAATTCTTTTTCACTGACTTTATTAGATAAATTTGCTGCTTGGAATGGTGATATAGCACAAAACCGTCTAATAGTACACGGTCGCGAGGATGTACAAACAATTGTTAAAAACAAAAAGGGAATTATTTTAATCGGATCACATCTTGGTAATTTAGAATTATGTCGTGCGTTGAGTAAAAGGTATCTGGGTGTAAAAGTTACGGCCTTAATGTTCACCAAGCATTCGTCAAATTTTACTAGGACATTGAAAGCTGTAAACGCTAATAGTGAATTAAATATTATTCAGGTTGATAAGCTTGGATCTGACACGGCGATTTTATTGCATCAAAAAATTGAGGCGGGTGAATGGATTGTGATTGTAGGCGACAGGACGTCTGCAAGCGTTGAAACACGTGCTGTTTGGGTCGATTTTTTAGGACAAAAGGCACCCTTTCCACAAGGGCCATTTTTATTGGCATCTATTTTAAAAGCGCCTGTTTATACCTTGTTTGCCTTGCGAAATGAATCTAGAAAAGAACTGTTTTTTGATCTGTATTTTGAGTTTTTTAGTGATCAAATAAAGCTGGTAAGAGACAAGCGTGAGCAAGAATTAGAGCGAGTCGTGCAACAATATGCAAATCGTTTACAGGCATACGCTATACAGGCGCCTCTACAATGGTACAATTTTTACGATTTTTGGTGTTTAAGTGGAGAGCGTAGTAAGCAATAAAGAACAACCTATAATTTTGGTAGTCAAGGTTTATACACGTGATACTTCATTATGCTTTGCCAGGCTTTAGCTCGGACATCAGATCAAGGCATAACAGCA
>JAGLDN010000197.1 GCA_023145575.1 Psychromonas sp. | reverse complement strand
ATCTAAAAGATTCGATAGACCTGTTGCTGTTGTAGATCTGAACAAAGTTACAAGGTGAGCTGTTGAAGCATAGGTATTTCCTCAAGAAAAAGACTAAGTAATTTTCAAGTAGAGCATTTAAAGAATTTTAGCTGGTACGGTATTTTAGGGTTAGATTGATGTTTATGTTTAAATCAGTCTTGGGGCTCTTTCTGAAGATCTTAGTTTAGCAGCACCAGTCATTTGTGATTGATTAGATATTTTACGATAAGACATATATACATTGACCTGTTATTGAATAATGGATCTTCAAAGCATATTAAATCTCTTCTTGATTAAACATGGCTGAAGTTTAGCAAAGTCGGTCAAGTAAGTTGTCGCGTGTCGCCTAAGTTAAATGACTTTTAATACAAGTTATTCCTATCATGTTGCCTCTTTAATTATCCCCAATGACACAACAAAATATCTTATAGATCATGTGATTAATATCTAAGAATTAATAAATGCTTGCCAATGAATCATTAAATAAGTTTATCCTATGTAAAATGTGGATCTAAATTTCAGCATTAAATTCAAATCAAATCAATAAATTAACGGAGCATAAAACATTATGAAACTGGGAAACAAGTTACACATTGTCACATTTTTCATGTGCGTTTTCATGTTATCGGCATGTATTGGAAAAACACCTCACACAACATTAAAAGAAGCGCCAATATCAAGTGATACTGGGCTACAAAGTGATAATGGGCTTCTAGGAGAATGGGCTACTGGATGTCTCGTGTCATTTGGTGATAGAAAGGGTTATCCAATGGGTTATCATTATATAAAACGGACTTACTTTGAATCTAGCACACTAACAGTGATTTTTGCATTATTTGATGATCATATGAAGGGTGGCAGTACCTGTTCAAGTGACAGTGTTTCAATGGTCGCGTTGTACTTTGCGGATTATACATTGGGTAAAGTAATTAACAAAGGATCGAATGATGAGTATAGAACTATAAATATCACCAACACAGCGGTAGATCTCGCTCCAATGGATCCTCTTACTACTGACATGTTTGTTGTAGGTCGATCTCTTGGTGTAATATATTCTGCCTATGGCATGCAGTGGAAAATAGCTCAGAAGCAAGATGTTACTGGTAAAGAGAACGCTAATAAACTGCTTGATATTGGTTACATGGTGCCTGACATCTATCAAATTTCAAAAATGAACGTTAATGGGAAGACGATTAACGTGCTAAAAACGGGTTATAAGCGAGGAAAACTTGATCAAGATGGTCGGCCTATGACACTTGATAGTATATATTCTGCATTTATCAAATCTAACCACAACTCTAGCAAACCTGCTAAATAGAGATCATTTAAAATGGCAATAAATGAAGGAATATTTTTATATCCTTTTTTTATCTTAGTGTTTGTGCGTCATGCTTCCTTCGGTAGGGTTAAAAAAATATTTTAACCCTTTATTGTTATTTACTTTTTTAGTATTGCAACGCAAAAGATGATTTACTCAGTTGTCCCCAAAGGACGAGTTTTAAAGGCTTATATACCCATACAAGCTTCATTTTGCAAAGCCAGCAAGGAAAATGAAGTATCTATAGTGGTTTAATAATTTTGGAGGGTTTGATAGCCTCTTAAATTAATTAAACAGGAGCTCAATATGACAGATAAAGTTCGTAAAGAACGTACAAAGTTTACACCAGATCAAAAGCTAGAATACGCTAAGTTAATCACTGAAGAAGGCTACACTAGCAAGCAAATAATGGAAATCTCAGGTGCAGGCCAAACTGCTGTGAGCCGTTGGAAAAAAAAATTTATCAGAACAAATTGGTAAAATAGATAACACCAAAACTGCATTAGATCCCCAACTAATACCAATGGAACTAAAAAGGTGATCAATCTTGCTAGTTAAAATTCCCCCTATCTGCGTTATGAGTTTTGAAGTGAGAACAACTATCTCCTGCAACTCACGCCTTGTTAGTGATAATTTTTCCTGCGCAATATTCGGTCACTTCTTAAATTTCATTGGTATAAGGCTAATTCAAGAATTAGAGACAATTAAAAGAAGCCAAAAAGGACAATGAAATATTAAAAAAAGCAACAGCCTTTTTCATTCGCGACAATCCAGTCTTGCGGTAGTGATTCGGATGAAGAAGGTGGATACTGGAATTAACATCCATAAAGTATGCAAGCTGCTTAATGTTCCTCTTTCAAGCTATTACAAAGAGCTTGAAGCTCATGTTAGTGATCCTAAAACAGATTTGGTTGTTGCAAGAATTCAGGAATTACATGAAG
>JAGLDN010000196.1 GCA_023145575.1 Psychromonas sp. | reverse complement strand
ATGCCTAGCACCTTGGTACTATTTCTCTTGCTGAATTAGCACTTTTACCTCACATGGGTATATAGATCATAATATGTTCAAGATTTATCCACTCATTTCATCATAGGGGAAATAAAAATATTTTAGCGAGCAAATAATAGAAATCTAAAATCTTTATTTTCGGGTGGTTTATTTAATTCATCGCACTCTAGCTTGTTTTTCATCAAATACTCATCAACGTACTTATCACCTGCAAGGCGCCTGATGGTAGGATACATAAATGAACTTTGACTACTGTTTTGAATGAGTCTAAATGCAAACATAGCAAAAACTTCTTGAGTAGTCTCTGCATCTTTTGGTGACGCAAAGGGAATATAGATTTTACCAATATCACTTAAAAGAAAAAGGCAGTTGATCACCATGTTACCGAGTTTTTGACTATTAAGGAAACAGGGTTGTGGCAAGCTTTCTAATACGATAAGATCAAATTTTTCATGACCTAATTTACTTACAATTTCACCGTGATCTGCATCACAAATATCCATTACGGCCGTAGGCTCAACCAATGGGAATATATCAACAGTTGTACAGTTAGGATGGGTATGCAGATCATGTAGGAATTTAGGAAGTTCCCATAGCGGTCTAGTTCCACCCGCACCGTTTTCTATCATAGTACCGCACCCTATTATAAGCGTTTTCAAAATTGTATACCTTATTATACCAATGGAACTAAAAAGATGATCAATCTTGCTAGTTAAAATTCCCCCTATCTGCGTTATGAGTTTTGAAGTGAGAACAACTATCTCCTGCAACTCACGCCTTGTTAGTGATAATTTTTCCTGCGAATATTCGATCACTTCTTAAATTACATTGGTATTATGCTTGCTGAATATCAAAAATATCGGCTTTTGTATTTTGTTTTCCCAATCAATATTTGTTGTGATTATTAGGGCGCATAGTAAACTAAAAAATTTCATTTATCTGATACGATGCATCCCTGATAATATTTACTCGTAGGGTTTCAAATTTCTCGCAGGATCAAGCATTGTCATTATATTTAAAGCGAGAAAGCTCTCATTTTTATTTCTTCATTGCAAAAATAAATTTATAGGAATAAAGAGGTTTTTTATACGGTTATTTAACTTTTCATAGTTTATTATTGGATTAAATCTATCTTTTTTATTGTTCACAAAATAAAGTAAGATCAACCTCAGGTGCCTACCATATAACATAAAAGGCTCAGCTAATATATACCCATGTGACGTAAAAATCTGATTGCCGCTAAGTAGTGCTAAGTAAATCTTTTGCAAATATTGCGCTACTCAACGGTTACGATAAATTTGTAGTTTATATTTTTAAATTAGGCTATCGCGCTTTTTAATGCGCCAAGTGGATCAATTTAAAAGGTGTCTTGTTAGCAGTACTAGTGCATGCCTTACTTGCTCTTGCTTTAGGGGTGAAAGAAGCATAATTTAGATATTCTATCAGTATGTGACATTGATCAAAATCAGCAACACTATTAAAAGTCACATTTCCAATATCATATTTAAGTGTACCAGTCCCAACAGTAAACGTAACATCAATTGATTTCCCCACAAGAGACAACCTAGTTTCGACATAAAGAGCTTCAGTAGCACACTCTCCAGGTGGTGGGAGAGCATAACGGATATTCGTAGTTAACGACTGACCAAAATACTCTAACTCTACCTTAGGCCAACCTGTTGTTATAGAATTAGGGGTCGTACATACCGTAATGTTATCTGCGTAAGAACATGGAATATAAATCCCCAGAGTAAGCAGCAGGATAATAAAATTTTTCATAATCATTCCTTTTTAATAATGAATAATACCAAAATCTATAGAATAAAAATTCTGTTAAGTCTTACTATAAGCTATATACCCGTGATACTTCATTATGCTTGGTCAGGCTTTAGCTCGGACATCAGAACAAGGCATAACATTTGGTAATTGAAGTCACTTTTCGAATGTTATAACGCAGAGCTGGTGTTTTAGCTAAAGCCACGTAGAGCAAGGAAACTTGTAACAATTAGCGTTGTTATAAAATTTCGACTTAGAATAACTAGGCTTCAATTTTATGCCTAGCTACTTGCCTCAATTTTCCTTGCTGACTTTGCAAAATGAAGTAA
The DNA here is from genome assembly GCA_023145575.1 of Psychromonas sp. GTDB lineage: Bacteria > Pseudomonadota > Gammaproteobacteria > Enterobacterales > Psychromonadaceae > Psychromonas. The sequence continues at coordinate 288 of JAGLDN010000196.1, read as the reverse complement.
CATGGGTATTTATAAAAGAATAAGCACACACAGTAGTACAATGGCAAATTTATGAACAAACAACGTGGGTCAAGGAAAACGTTATATTTACATTTTCTATTCTTAAGATAGTGGGAGACAACAGAGTGAGGTCTCCCTTTTAGATTAGGAATAATCAAACACAATATCAACATTACCCCAATCAATTCGAGGCAGTCTAATACTAGGTCAAAACAATTGAGCCGTTAAAATATTAAAAAACAGATCTGATCCACAAAACATTTATTACACGTTCCCACGCTCTGCGTG
>JAGLDN010000195.1 GCA_023145575.1 Psychromonas sp. | reverse complement strand
AACTATCTCCTGCAACTCACGCCTTGTTAGTGATAATTTTTCCTGCGCAATATTCGATCACTTCTTAAATTCCATTGGTATAATCGTCGAGAGGGCAATTTATGTCGAGTACCTTGAGACAATTTGCCGATCTGACGTTGCATTTGGAGGTAACATGAGTATAAATATATTTTTATATAATTAATAGAGCAATTGTTCAGTATTAGTGTTAGTATTTATCCCATCTTGAAGATGATCCTTATCTTATTAAACCATCGGTAAGTTATGAATCATCTTAAGGTACAGTGGATATACATCCTAATTTTAATATAAAAAATAAAAACATAATGTTATTGCTAGTTGCCATAATTTTACAAAAAAATGCCAACGGTACGACATTGGTCCATTTTAACTACATTCCAAATCTGTAACATAGATTTATATCAAATGTGAAATATTGTTTTTTTATTTAAAACAAGATTGAGATAGTTACTGGACCATGTTTTTATTTTAAATAACAAGGAAACTATTTTGAAAAAACTTATTATTGTGTTGCTCAGTATTGCCATTTTTTATATCCCTGCCTCCTACGCTGAGAAAGTTACTGTATGCGCGTCACCTGATTCTATAGATTCACAGACTCCTACTGTTCAATTACTTTATAATAGTGTTCCGATGATCAGCGGTGGTTGGAAAAATCTTCCGGCAGCTGGAAAATGTGAATCTTATGATCTTGTTAACTCTAGGGCGTATGTTTCTGAGAAAAAACTTCAGGTTATGTTTCATATGAGTAGCTGGCCGGCTAGTTTCCATATTGGAGATGTGACGTTTGACAATCCAGCTGATTTTGACAATTGTATGGTGAATGTACAATATTTATATTGGTCTTTGCTAAAAATTAAAGTAAGAGCAGGTAAGGGCTGTCTTAGTTTAAAACCAACCATTCCTTTTAGAAAAATATCAATGAACCCTTAAATATGTTGATATCTTAATCAAAATAATAGATATAATAAATTTCGCATTATATTTATATTTATATTTATAATTTTGGTTTTTTAAATAGGGGTTAATGATCTTTTTATGCCTCTGCGACGTAAAGATTCAACATTACATCATCAAATTTAGCACAAAATTGAGGAGAATTGTGCTAATTTGCTATGCATAAATCACCCTCTCGATGATTAATAGTGTTAATACCAATGGAACTAGAAAGGTGATCAATCTTGCTAGTTAAAATTCCCCCTATCTGCGTTATGAGTTTTGAAGTGAGAACAACTATCTCCTGCAACTCACGCCTTATTAGTGATAATTATTCCTGCGCAATATTCGATCACTTCTTAAATTCCATTGGTATAATCGTCGAGAGGGCAATTTATGTCGAGTACCTTAAGACAATTTGCCGATCTGACGTTGCATTTGGAAGTAGGATCGGTATTAATAAATAGTGATTTATTTTAATGGGAAATGAAACTCAGCAAAGAAAAATAATACATATTGATATGGACTGTTTTTATGCGGCAGTTGAAATGCGTGATAACCCACAATATCGAGATATGCCATTAGCTATTGGTGGAGAAACAGATCGCAGGGCGGTTTTATCGACTTGTAATTATTTAGCGCGCAGTTTCGGATGCCATTCTGCCATGCCGAGTTATAAAGCCAAGCAGCTCTGTCCTGATCTGCTTATTATTCCAGGTAGAATGCATGTTTATGAAGCAGTATCAAAACAAATCAGAGAAATATTTTATCGCTACACAGCGTTAGTCGAGACTTTGTCATTAGATGAGGCTTTTTTAGATGTGAGCCAATGTAAATTGTTTCAAGGATCGGCAACTTATCTTGCACAAGATATCCGTCGTGCGATTTATGAGGAATTACAACTTAGTGCTTCTGCTGGTATCTCTCATTGTAAATTTCTTGCAAAAATAGCGTCTGATGTAAACAAGCCTAACGGACAGTTTTTGATAGCACCCTGTGAGGTGCAAGACTTTATAAAAACGCTCGAGTTAAAGAGAATTCCAGGTGTTGGCAAAGTTGCACAGCAAAAGCTATTTAAAAAAGGGCTGGTCACCTGTGCTGATATTAAAAAATATAATGAGAAAGAGTTTATTTTTGAATTTGGCAAACTCGGTAGCGCGTTGCTTAATTATTCTCAAGGTAATGATCCACGCCCTGTACTAAGTAATAAAACACGAAAATCTGTTGCTGTTGAGCATACATATGATTTTGATTTACTTGATAAATCAATGTGTTTAGATAAACTTGAGAAGTTATTTTTTGAATTGCAGGGGCGCCTAAAAACAGTGCTAACCACTAAAATCATCACTAAAATAGGAGTGAAAATAAAGTTTGCTGACTTTACTGTAAAAAGTGCAGAGCGCAAGTCCCCAGAAATAGCGTTACCATTGTTTAACGCAATGATGATGTATATTTTAGATAGAAATATTGAAAAGCCTGTTAGATTATTAGGTCTTTTTGTCGGTGTTGAATATAAGATGGAAGAGGATCTGCAAGCTGTGCAACTCAACTTGTTGGATATGTAATGACATTTGCCTCATGTTGCGCCTCTTTTAGGATCATCGAGTTCTCAGCTGATGTTACTTCATTATGAAAACTCAGTAAGGAATATTTATACCCGTGATACTTCATTATGCTTGGTCAGGCTAAAGCCACCTAGGGCTTGGATACTTCTAACAATTAACGGTTGTTAT
>JAGLDN010000194.1 GCA_023145575.1 Psychromonas sp. | reverse complement strand
CGGCCGCTTGCGGTCGCTCTTAACATTTAGTATAAGTTAATATACCCTACATATTCTATAATATAAACAAAAGTAGGCCGAAAGTGCCGTATATTAGACAAAACGTGAAAAATAACCTAATATTAGCTATTAACTGATTTTCAGGAATTATACATGTCCATTCTGCAGACTAAAAAACACTCTATTATCGATGATCTTAAACATGTTTTACATCGAGAGGGCTATGCTTATAGCACACAAAAGATCTACTCCGATTGGGCTGTTCGTTATATTAAATATTATCATTTTCAAACGAGAGAGGCACTTACTTTCAACCCGAACCTTTGTGTTGAACAGTTTTTATCTTACCTCGCAATTGAGAAAAATGTCGCACCCTCTACACAAAATCAAGCTTTGAATGCATTAGCCTTTTTCTTTTCAAACGTTCTAAACACTTACCTAGAGGGTATTGCGCCAAGCCGTTCAAGAAAAGAGCCACGCATTCCTGTCGTACTGACAAAAGAAGAAGTCTTCCAAGTTTTGACTTTGCTAGAAGGCACACAAGCTTTAGTTGTAAAGTTACTTTATTCTGCAGGGTTGCGAATTTCAGAAGCACTAAGATTACGAGTGCAAGATATTGATTTTGGATTTAAACAAATAACAGTGAGAGATGGAAAAGGTATGAAAGATCGCGTAACGCCATTAGCTGTAAATATTACTCAATTATTACAAGAACAAATAAAAAAAGTGACATTGATTCATACGCAAGACTTAGCAAATGGATTTGGTTGCGTTTTCCTCCCCAATGCGTTAGATAAAAAATACCCCAATGCGAATAAATCATTAAGTTGGCAATATTTATTTCCAAGTAAAAATTTATCTGAAGATCCGCGTTCAAGCGTTACTCGTCGTCACCATATTGATGCATCAAGCATTAATAAAGCCATTAAAAAAGTGGTAAAAAAATATGGTATTAATAAGAAAGTGAGTGCTCATACTTTCCGCCATTCATTTGCGACACATTTATTACAAACAGGTACTGATATTCGCACTATTCAAGCCCTATTAGGCCATTCTGATTTACAAACAACGATGATTTATACTCACGTTTTAAATTATGGCGCACAAGGCGTTATTAGCCCGCTTGATGATTTATAGGAATAAAATCAGCAATCAATTCTTAGACAAAAAAACGACTCAAGTTAATGGATCGTAAACGATCAACAAAGCACACGTTAGCTGTCTTTATCCCATTGCGGTTTCATTCAACAGTATCGTCACAATAACAGATAAATAAGCGCAGTGGTTAGTCATTGTAGTTGCACTTCACCGACCAACATAAAAAGCTTCATTCTGGCAGAGATCTTCTTCATAAATTTTTTATCAAAAGAAGTCTTATCTACAGCATTTATTATTTTATGAAAAAGCTCATGATAGATACCACATCTTTGCTGACACGGCGTTATCGTAATATTAAAAATATGAGGAGTAATACCAATTATAATAAATAGCTCTTCTATTTTACGGTTTTTAATAACTTACTTTTGCGTTGTAGCTTTCGTAAAAGGAGCCACAATTTAGATCAACTTACTCCTTGAATTAGGCTATTTTTCATGCGTAAAATTGAGATAACATACTTAATGTAATCGGTATCATTATGGTGCTGATTTTTTTTAATAGTGGTAAAGAGTTTGATGAAATAGATCGTCAAGATGGCATAGTCAACTAGGCTGTAAAGACGTGACTGGGATAAAGGGCGCTAATAAAAACTTCAACATTAGAACCATGGTGCCTGACATCTTTTAAATTTCTGAAATAAAAGTGATTGATACGATGGTTAAGGTGGTAAAATATCTGAATATGGTAGAATTGCGGATAAGCTGGGATCTTGATCAAGATGGCAAATCTGAAATGCTTCACAAAATATATGCTAAATAGGTCTCAATTATTAGATACAAAGTCGTAAATAAATAAGGGATAGTATACTCACCCCTTATGTTAAACCGATACCCATGTGACGCAAAGCCGAAAATAAGCATGAGTATATATTCTATCTATCTTTAAACAGTCAGATTTAATATTTGTCTTATTTAAGATTAAGATCATGTTCGCAATTAAAACTATTGATTAGCAAACTCTATCCCCAATTTAATATCAGCAGTAAGCGTCTCTAGCATTGCTTGCTTTTTTTCTTTTTCGAAATCACTAAGAGATCCTTCAGGTAAAACGCGCTCAATGCCATTAAGCCCAAGCAATAACGGTTGGGAAAAAAATACAGCAGCTTTATTGCCGCCATCGACATAAGCGTTTTGTATAATACCTTGCTTTCCTGATAGTGCTTTGACAAGGTTCACACCAAATAAGCAAGCAGCGCGTGCCATTGACAATGTTGCAGATCCACTGCCTGCTTTTGCTAAAACGACTTCTGTTCCAGCGTTTTGGATACGATCAGTTAAATCGGTAATTTCTTGTGTCGAAAACTCAACACCTTGTACTTGTGATAAAAGGGGAAGGATCGTTGTTCCACTATGCCCACCAATAACATTTACACAGAGATCTTCAGCTTTTAGACCTTTGAGATCAGCAATAAACTCTTCAGCGCGGATCGTATCTAATGTTGTAATACCGAATAGTTTATTTTTATTATAAACGCCTGCCTTTTTAAGTACTTCTGCGGCAATTGCTACGGTTGTATTAACAGGGTTTGTAATAACGCCGATGCAAGCCGTTGGGGCATTTTTGGCAACTTGCTCGATAAGGGACTTGATAATACCAGCATTTATATTAAAAAGATCAGCACGATCCATTCCTGGCTTACGTGCAACGCCTGCAGAAATAAGAACAACATCAGCATTTTGAATTACCTGTGCTGGATCATTCCCACCAAAGCCTGTAACTTGGACACTTGTTGGAATATGGCTTAGATCCTTTGCAACACCTGGGGTAACAGGTGCTACGTCATATAGTGCCATTTCAGAGCCTTGAGGTAAATTTAATTTTAATAATAACGCGAGGGCTTGGCCAATGCCACCAGCAGCACCTAAAACAGCAACTTTCATAATAAACTCCATTAAAAAAATAAAATAACTTCAGCTATTTTTAACTTCAGCTATTGTTAACTAACTATGTAAAATTAAGCAAATTGTTAGAACATAGTTCCAAGACGGAAGATAAAGGTTAATGCGTTGAATCAAGCTTTCCTAACTATCTACGTCTTTTAAAAGACAAGTTAGATGTTCCTTACCACATACCCTATCGATCACTAGCCCGATAACCAATGCGTTAATGCATTTGATAATGACTCGTCATTAATAAATTAACGCAGTTATCCATCAAGATATCGATCTCATGCCTCTTATACTGGCATAATTTCTTGCTGACGTTGCATCTTGCATTAGCATAATTAGCATATATTAATCCATAAGATAAATTTAAGCTATTGATATTTTATCAAATATGTATAACAAACTAGACTAAGATCACTATAAATCGCTGAAGTTTAAAATAAATTAAAATTTGGACTACAAAAACTAATCAAATGTGCTGCTTGATATAAAATATACATCAATAGCATCTCTTAGATTCAATTCTCAAATGCATAACTTAAATTAGTTGGAAAAGTAGCCTGTTGAATATATATTCACTACCTTTCCTCCGACAAGAGATGCAAATAATGAAAAAACATAAACAACTGACTGAGGCTCTAAGATACCAACTTTATGCGCTTAATAAAAG
>JAGLDN010000193.1 GCA_023145575.1 Psychromonas sp. | reverse complement strand
CCTCAGAAGAAAATTTCACGCGAGAAGATATTATCAAAGCAGCAGAAACGGCCAATGCAATGGAATTTATTAATCAATTTCCCGAAGGTCTTGACACCATAGTCGGGGAAAATGGAGCGCTTTTGTCAGGCGGTCAGCGGCAACGGATTGCGATTGCGAGGGCATTGTTGCGTAACGCTCCTATTTTAATTTTAGATGAAGCGACATCAGCGCTGGACACCGAATCTGAGCGTCATATTCAAAGTGCATTGGAGGAATTACAAAAAAACAGAACATCGCTTGTCATTGCGCATCGTTTATCAACCATTGAACAAGCTGATCAAATTTTAGTAATTGATCAAGGAAAATTGGTTGAGCGTGGCACACATGCTGAGTTGTTAAAGAAAAAAACAATGTATTACAGCTTAAATAAAATGCAATCAATAACAGACGACAAATAATGCCTTTTTGGTATCAGCGATTACGGTGGTGGGCTTGGTTTTTATATCCCTTTGCCTTTTTATTCTGGACAATCAATAGTATTCGCTATTGGCTATTTAAAAGTGGTATCTTTAAACGTTATAAAAGTACGCTTCCTGTTATAGTTGTTGGCAATATATCGGTAGGTGGAAATGGCAAAACACCTTTTGTTATTTGGCTTTGTACTTTGCTTATAAAAAAAGGATACAAGCCTGGTATTGTCAGTCGAGGTTATGGCGGAAAAAGCAAGCAATACCCTCTACTGGTTGAACATGGTGTGACTGGCTCGCAAGCGGGTGATGAGCCTGTAATGATTTACAAACGATTAGGTATTCCTATTGTTGTCGACCCCGTGCGAAGTCAAGCAGTAAAATACCTTGTTCAGCAATGTGATGTTGATATTATTATTACGGATGATGGCTTACAACATTATGCGCTTCAACGCGATATAGAAATTGTTATTGTTGATGGCAAGCGCCGTTTTGGTAATGAAAAAATAATGCCAATGGGACCTTTGAGAGAGCGTTTATCTCGCTTAAATAGGGTTGATTATATTATTAGTAATGGTCAATCGAATCTCCCGTTACCTGAGAAAAATAAACTTAATACTCAAGAAGTTACCATGTTATTAGTTGCAGAGAAATGTGTGCGTGTAGATGGTCATCATGGCGAGTTAAATGTCACTGAGGCTGTTAATGCGTGTGCGGGCATTGGTTATCCACAACGCTTTTTTGACAGTATAAAAGACCAGCAATTTAACTTAAAAAATACACGAGCCTTTGCTGACCATCATGCTTTTGTTGAATCAGATCTTGAGCAATTTGGAAATGCATTACCGTTATTAATGACTGAGAAAGATGCGATTAAGTGTATAAATTTTGCAAAAGTAAACTGGTGGTTTATGCCAATTAGTGCACAATTACCACCAGAATTTGAAAAAAAATTATTAACGAAGATTAAGGATTTAATATGTTAGATACCAAATTGCTGGACATTATTGCCTGTCCCGTTTGCAAAGGAGAGTTAAATTATAAAAAAGAAAGTAATGAGTTGATTTGTAAGTTTGATAAGCTAGCTTATCCCATTATTGATGGCATTCCCGCTTTATTGAGTAAAAATGCACGCAATCTTAACGAAAAAAACAAGGGGTAAGGGTGTCATTCATTGTTGTTATTCCTTCCCGTTATAGCTCATTGCGCCTACCTGAAAAACCGCTTGTAGAAATTTTAGGTAAAACAATGGTTCAAAGGGTGGCAATGCAAGCCCTTAAAAGCGGTGCTAAGCAAGTGATTGTTGCAACAGATCATAAACTTATCGTTGATGCATTAGCTCATATAAAAGACATTGATGTTTGTATGACATCAAAAAATCACCAATCAGGTACAGATCGTTTAGCGGAGGTCTGTGCTAAATATCAATTTTTAGACGATGAAATTATTGTTAATGTACAGGGTGATGAGCCATTAATACCGCCGAATATTATTCGCGAGGTTGCTCAGAATCTGTATAATAATAAACAAGCAAGCATGGCAACATTAAGTACACCAATTACTGATATAGCTGATGTATTTAATCCAAATGTAGTAAAGGTCGTTAGCGATAAAAATAATTTTGCATTATATTTTAGTCGCGCGACTATTCCGTGGAAGCGGGATGAATATTGTGAGGGTAAAATATCAGAAAAATCATTAAGATCCAATATATTACAACGTCATATCGGTATTTATTCTTATCGTGTTGGTTTTCTCGCGCAATATTCACAACTGAGTCATTCACCACTTGAACAAATTGAAAAACTAGAGCAATTACGCGTACTTTGGCATGGTTATAAAATTGATGTACAGCGAGCCTCAGAAATACCTATCGCTGGAATTGATACCGCTAAAGACTTGCAACGTGTTATTTCGCATTTAAACAGTAAACAAAACAATAAATAACAAATAACAATTAACAAATAAGCTTGTATTCACATGTTACACAGACCAGAAATAAAATACGTTTTAGCGTAAAGTTTAAAATGCCGCGTATTGAATTATAAATATGCGTTGTGTAATATCAGTTATTAAATTAAAAAAGGAACACTGGCATCACAATGAAAATAAAAATATTACTGTTACTTTGTGCACTATCGATACTGTTGGGATGTAGTGATAATCGCCCTGAAAAATTAAAAAGTAATATTCAACATGCGCAATATTTACTTACCAATTTAGGGCAAGCGCTTGACGATCATAACGTACTTAATGCCACATTATTGCAAGAATATGCAAAGATACTTAGTGTCGACAAACCAAATTTAACGCCTCTACTTATGCAATTATCACGCGATGCAACGAAAGAGGGGCCTTTATATGATGGACTTGAAAAACGCTTGCAGACATTAAAGGTGCGACCTCAAGTTTTAGGTAATATAGATGCGCAGATCTCTGAATCTAAAAATTTAATCGATGCGGCAAATCCATCATTATTTAACGACGCACTATCTGATCCGGTGAATGTTATTGCTGACATGTCAGGTGGAAAACTGGCGCGAGTCAATTCCATTAACGCCGCACAAAGTTTAGCAGCAAATAATGCAACCGATAATGGCGCTGGCAGTCAACTCGTTGGCAATCCTGGTTATGGATCATGGCAAACAAATAGTAGTGGCACTTCTTTTTGGCAATGGTATGGTATGTACGCAATGTTTTCAGCATTGTCTCCTCATCGTATTCAGTATGGGAATTGGGCATCGCACCGTGATTACAGTTATTATAATGATGTCGGTCGAAATCATTACACGTCTCCATCAAAAATGAAAAGCCAAGATAATTTAGCGACAAAAACCAAGAAACAATTTGGACAGCGAGGTGGGTTTAAAAGTCCCTATGCGAAAAATAAAACAGGTGCAAGTCGCATGTCAACTGCCAGTCAAAAAGCACAAAAATCGGCTTCTTTTGCAAGAAAATCTAGTTTTTTTAGTAGTCGATCAACAGGTAGCTTTAGAAACAGTCGCTCAACAAACTCGCGTGGTATACATCGCGGAAAATAAGGATATTGATATGAACGATTTAATGACAACAATTTTAAATCACAGTGATATATTGGGATATTTAGTTATTGATATGGCCGTTTCTATCGTGCTGATCGGTGGTGTACGTTATACTATGGGCATTATGTCAAACATCAACACAAATGATGAACTTGCAAAAAAAGATAACTTTGCATATGGCATTAGTGTGGCAGGTGCAATTTGCGCAATGGGGATTGCGCTCAGTGGTGTTATTACAGGGGAGGCAGCAGGATCATATAAAATTGAACTCATTGGTATGTTTTCTTATGGTATATCCGCGATGATTTTGATTAAAGCTGGTCGCTATATTCATGATGAACTTGCTTTGCCACAATTTAAAAAACTCGATCAAATTATCAATCGAAATATGGCCGTTGGCGTGGTTGATGCAGCCTGTGTTGTTTCCACCGCCATTGTTGTTCGAGCCGCTATTATGTGGGTGCATGGCTTAACACTAGACACCTTTATTGCACTGTTTTCAGCTTGGATAGTCTCTCAATTTATGTTGGTTTTAATCACCAAAATTTTCGCGTGGAAATATAATATAAATAATGGTGTCAATTTTCAAACTGTATTAGAGCAAGGCCAACTTGCACTTGCAATTCGTTATTCAGGCTATCTCATTTCAACGGCAATGTCGGTCACTGCGGCGAGTTACTTTATTATATTTAATTCATTTAAATTATGGCATTGTATCATCCTGTGGACAACAATGAGCCTTCTTTTAATGTTATGCCTTACACTATTAACAAGCCTTGCAAAATTCATCGTTCTATGGGGCATTAACCGAAAAGTTGAAGTTGAAGATCAACATAATATTGGCGTTGCATTGATCGAGTTTGCCATTTCGTTTTCTATTGCACTCCTACTCATGGCATTAATGAATTAACATAAGCATACATATAACCTAGTAATGGTAAACAAAATTAAAATGATAACAACACCTAAAAAACGACTACTTATTGATGACGTATTGTTGATCTTAATTATGGCAATACTTGCTTGTTGTGGTTTGATTTATGAATACTTACTTTCACACTATTCAGCACGCATATTAGGGCAACTGGAAACTGTTATCTACGCCATTATTGGGATCATGATTGTTTCAATGGGTTTAGGTGCATTTGCCGCTAGAAAGATAAAAAATGCTTTTCAAGGCTTTGTTGCCCTCGAATTGATTATCGGCTTAATCGGTTGTAGCGCAACATTGTTTATTGGTTCAATCATTGGTTTTACACAAATATTACCGCACTTAGTCGCAAATACTTATCTAATTCCCATTGATGCATTACCCCAAGGAGGGCTGCTCGGTGAAATGAGTTGGCTCAGTTTTCAACTTCCCTATATTTTTGCTTTTGTATTGGGTTTTTTAATTGGCATTGAAATACCGCTTATCGCCCGTATTCGTGAGTCTGTTCATGGGCAACATTTAGTGCATAATGTTGGAACAATCTACGGTGCTGATTACATAGGGGCTGGTGTTGGCGCATTTATTTGGGTCGTATTTATGCTACACATTAAGGTAAGCGAAGCTGCTGCGATCACCGCTTCTGGAAATCTTTTTGCGGGCCTTCTCTTTTTATTGCGCTTTACAAAGCAACTCAAGTATAAAAAAATACTTTATTTGGGCCACGGAGTATTAGCGATACTAGTGTTGATGGTGTTTAAATATGGTGATATGTGGCAACAGCGCATGCAAAATATACTTTATTTAGACAAAGTGGTGTATCACATACAAACGCCATATCAAAACCTTGTCTTTACAAAACGCCAACTCGGCGGAGGTGTTGCACCAATTTACAATTTTTATATCAATGGACGCTTACAATTCTCTAGTTTAGATGAGAAGATTTACCATGAATTCTTAGTGCAACCTGCGATGCAGGCGAGTAATCTGCACAATAAAATCTTAATCATCGGCGGCGGTGATGGGCTCGCATTACGTGAAGTCTTAAAATGGAACCCTAAACATGTTACTCTTATCGATATTGATCCTGAACTGATAGCACTTTTTAAATACCCAGGCAAGCACCTTCCCCAGCAACTCGCTAAAAAAATACAATCCTTGACTCAAAATAGCTTCAATGATCCTCGTGTTAGGGTAATTAACGCAGATGCGTTTATTAGAATTAATAAATTGCAACAAAACAAGCAAATTTTTGATACCATCATTGTAGATCTGCCTGATCCAAGTAACCCAGAACTCAATAAAATGTACAGTGTTAATTTCTATCATCGTTTAGGCAATCTACTCAATACAGATGGTGTGATAGTCATTCAATCAACGTCTCCCTTTCACGCAAAAAAAGCCTTTATATCAATCGAAAAAACAGTTCAAAAGGCGAAACTGAAAAAAGTAGAACAATACCATCAAAACGTACCATCATTTGGAGAATGGGGCTGGACAATTGCGACCAAGCAAGGGTTGGCTGTCAGTGAGCGCTTAAAAAAATCAAATAAAATAGAGGTCCCAACAAAATGGCTGACCCTCCCATTATTACAAAGCGCATTCATTTTTAATAAAGGCTTTTATGATCAAAAAGCTAAAGTAAAAATAAACTACCTTGGCAGCAATCAGATCTACCAATACCATCAGAAAGCTTGGGAAACAGAGACTGAATTTTCAAATTAAAAAAACTGGGGCTACAAATTTTGCATTTTTGGCTAGCATGAAGATCTAAAATTTCTAATATATCAGCCACTTACGGCTGCATAGTTAAAAACACTTAAATATGATATAATTCATTACATCGCCAAATCTAAGTTCGTTTCCGCAATAAATCTTGTGTTTTGTCATATATTCATCAGTATATCTACCAGCGATTGATGAAATGCTGCGATAAATGAGTGTGAGATCCGTCTCATTAGTTTTACGCCTGAGAATAAAATACTTACTAAAATAATGCATAATATTTTTAAAATAGTCATCTTCTTCATTGATCAAGGGAATAAAAACCTGTGCAATTTCACTTGAAAAGCGAAGGCAGTTTAGTACCAAGGCTTCTAATTTGTTCTTATTACTGTATATTGTAAAAGGCAGGTTCTCTAATACGATAAGATCAAATTTTTGTTTATTTAATAGACTTAAGTGTCTTGGGTAATCAGATACACAAAAATCCATGACTACAGATGGACTGCATTCTTCATTTTTATCAACTGTCGTGCAGTGAGTATGTGTATGTATAGCATGTGGATAAAAAGAAAGTCCATCATTATATTTACTATATCGAGGTATTTTAGGACCTCCAAATCCCCCTTCCATCGTAGTCCCACAACCTATTATAATTGTTCTCCTCATTTGTTTATTGTTCATCCCGCCCTAACGGCAAAAAATATTGGTTGAAAATTGAAACAAGGAACAAAATCCAACTTTCAAGTCCTTTAAAATTGTTTGCTGAACGAATTTACTATTTTTATACTGTCAAAAAAAGATCAAATCAATAAGCGATCATGAGTTAAGCGCTGTTTTTATACGATACTACATCATGTTTCGCCTAATTCTGATCATCGAATTAGTGCTTGTTTTTCATTTTAAGGTAACATGGGCATATATCTTATAAAAGAAGCTTTTGATGCAGGTGATAGACAAAAATGGCTTGTGAAATAATTGGGATCAGTGACAAAACGCTGCAACGGTGGTCAGTTTCAAATAACAATCGAAAATGGAGTAACCAAAAAAGATTTGCATCGTCCGTTAATTCGTTAGGAAAATGATTAGCGTAGCTTTCGTTGATAGGCCTTCTGTTGCGCACTATTTCTGATCAGATAGTAAGTGGATGATGTTTCATTTCGACGTTACATGGGTATGCAACCGCAATATATTAGTAGCACTTGCGAATGATGCTTAAAAGCGCTTAAATACAAGATAAGACGTATTTGAAAATAATGTTTTCCAGAGCTTCATGTTCACATCATTCCTTAGCACATACTCATCAGAATATCTACCAGCTAATGATGAAATGAGAGGATAAATCCGTAATGAATCATGACTATTACCAATGAGTTTAAAAGAATACTCAAGGAATATATCTGCTATATACTCAACATGTTCTTCGAACGCCAGTTGAACAATTATTTTGCATATTTCGGTTGAAATATAATAACTATTTTTACATATGTTTTTAAGCTTACTACGAGTAGTCAACAAGTAAGTTGGTAAGTCTTCTAGTATGATAAGATCAAATTTGTCATAACCTAGTTTTTTGAGGACATATACATGATCGTCCGTACAAAAATCTAATACTAAAGATGGAGAGCAACCTTCTTCTATATTAACGGTTGTACAGTTAGAATGTGTATGTAAGGCATGTGCGTACCAACCACATTGATCTTCCTTGCTTCTGACATCTTCCCCATACCCATTTTCCATCGTAGAACCACACCCGATGATAATTGTTTTCATAAAATACTTTCCTTATTATTTGCCAGTTGCAAAAATAACGGTTGAAAACAGTAAACAGAAACAAAAACCAATTTTCATGTCCTTTAAAATTATGTGCTGAACGAATTTACTATTATAATACTGTCAAAAAAAGATCAAATCAATAAGCGCAGTTTTATACGATATTACCTCATGTTTCGCCTAGATCTGATCATCGAAGGAGTTGATGATTTCTTATTTTGATGTAATATGGTTGAATAAATAACCCTATGTAACATCAATATGTTATGTTAGTAAATTATATGTTAAACGGCGAAATAAAAGATAATGCGATTTGTTCCGTCCATTTTTCTCACTCTTGAATATAGTACCATACCTTATTATATATTCATCCACATATCTACCTGAAAAGCTGAAATTATAGAATAAACCAGTGATAAATTATCATTCATAGTAATTAGTCTAAACGAATGATTTAAAAAAATTTGTTTTAGATTATTATGATCTTTATACCTTAACATTGGAATAAATACACGATCAAATGTATAACACTCGCATAAAATCACAGTTGAATAATTATAAAGTCTCGGATTTGAAAATAGACTTGAGTAACCTATAGATGCTTTTTCTATACAATTGCCAATACCTGTCCTTGCAGCATTCTCAAATAATTGCATAATTGAGTCTTTTCTATTATCTCTACTTACCACCATTTGCCGATCTGACTTTGCAAAATGAAGTAACATGGGTATAAACTCTGTTTTAAAAGCTACGAAACAAAAGCAAAAGGAAGCAAAAAAACTAATTTTCAAACTGATCCTCATTATAAAACTCTTTAATTTATAGCGAATATGTGCATGATTTTCATTCTATTGCTACGACTTACAGATCAGCACCGTCATAGCATCTCAATCGTAACGTTCACTTACATAGAATGTCATAATTTGAAGGATAATACATAGGATCTGCAAAAATGGGAATGGGTGGTACTTATTGATGGTCATCCGCACCAATTAAAACTTATTAAAAAAGTGATGAAATTACTCAATGTAAAAGCGACAATCATCATGGATTTTATCCATGTTCTGGAATATTTGTGGAAGGCTGGCTGGTGTTTCTTTAAAAAAGGTGATGCAAAAATAGAAGAGTGGGT
>JAGLDN010000192.1 GCA_023145575.1 Psychromonas sp. | reverse complement strand
GCGTTGATTATTCCTTTGCTTATTTTACTCGGTCATGAACCTAAAAAAGCGGCTTATGCCGTGAGCTTTGTACTTCCATTTTCTTCATTCGCCGCTTTTTTCACTTATCTTAATTTTGTTGAAATGGATTGGTTGTTACTTGGCGTGGTTTCGCTAGCAGCTATTATAGGTGGGTTTATTGGCAATAAAATAATGCATTATAAGCTTAACCAATCACAGGTTAAAAAATTAATTGCGGGCATCTTATATTTGCTTGCGATTAAAATGATATGGGCACAATTTATTTAATTTGATAAGGAAAGAAAATGAAAGAACGAGACTTTGATCAATACTTACGCGGTTTTGATTATGATGAACGACAGGCAATGAAAATACAACTCCCTGAGTTACTGGAGATGTATGCCGCAGGAAAAGTGCAATTAATCGACATCCGATTTCAAGAGGAGTTTGATGCATGGCAAGTTAGTTTAGGGCAGCATATTCCATTGAATCAGCTACCTGAACGACTATCAGAACTCGATCCAAATAAAACAATTGTCACTATGTGTCCTCATTACGATAGGGCAAGTGTTGCTAGGCTTTACTTAACAACAAAAGGTTACCATGCACGCTATTTAACATCTGGCATGTTAGGGCTTGTTGATTTTTTACGAGGTGATAAAGCGCGTGATTATATGAAAAAACTTAAAGAGAAAAGTTAATTGTCTCCTAGTATTTTAATTGAAGGTAAATAAATGGATTGTTTAATGAATGCGTGGCAAGAAAATGAATTGCCACTTCGCAAATGGTTATTAAGTAAAACCGGTGAACCAAGCCGTGTTGATGATCTTTTACAAGATTTATTTATCAAAGCGCTACAAGATAAAGAGCGTTACTGCCGCATTGAAGATGCAAAGAGTTGGCTATTTAAAATGGCAAAAAATAGCCTAATTGATCAACACAGGAAATCATTACTTGAAATGGGGGAAATTGCAGAAGAAAATATTAATGCCCCTATTGTTAATCTTCAACATTGCTTAAAAAAAGTATTACTCGAATTGGATGATGACGATCGCCATATTATCGATAGCTGCGATATGAATGGCATGCAACAAGCTGAATTTGCATCACTCAATGGACTTTCTTTAAGTGCTACTAAATCACGAATTCAGCGCGCCAGATCAAAATTAAGAGACCAATTAGTCTCTTCGTGTGCCGTTAAGTTTGAAGGAGAAACAATTTGCTGTTCGAAAGCAAAACAAAGCAATGATATTTAAGCTGAAAGGCTAATTTAAAACAGTTCAAATAATATTTTTAAAATTAATTTAAATTCTTTTGCATCTTTTTGAACCTTGATTCGTGGTTATAAGTAAGACACACAAATTAAGAGGAATAAAATATGTTGGAATGGTTTACACAGCTTGCAGATTGGTTAACATTTTCAGTGATGGGCTTAGCACCCGAAGAAAATATTTCAAAATCAATACACTTTTTTATTGAAGATACATCGAAAATATTAGTCTTATTGGTTTTGCTTATTTATGCAATCTCATTTGTTCGCGCAACATTAAATCCTGAAAAAGTCCGTTATTATTTACAAGGGAAAAACCGCTTTTTAGGTTATCTACTTGGCTCTAGTTTTGGCGCGGTTACTCCTTTTTGTTCATGTAGTTCAATTCCTTTGTTTATGGGATTTGTTTCAGCCCGTATTCCCCTTGGCGTTACCATTGCCTTTTTACTTACTTCACCATTAATCAATGAAATCGCAATTGTTATGCTCGGCTCATTATTGGGGATTAAATTTACCGTTATGTACGTTGTTATTGGCATGTCACTCGGTATGTTTGCGGGGTTCCTTGTTGAT
>JAGLDN010000191.1 GCA_023145575.1 Psychromonas sp. | reverse complement strand
CGCGTCATTGTGGTTGATTCACAAATAAATTTATCTAATCTCATTTTTGTTACCCATTAATTGCTTTTATGTTGATTCAACTATTTTAACACGAGAACCGCACTATTGGAGATATTATGAAAGAACATTTCTTAGTGCGCTTGGCGAAACAGGGATTAAGCCTACCTTCAACGCAAAGGGTTTAAACACCTTATTTAATACTTCTACGCTTGGGTTTCCTTTATTATTTTCAATATCTGATATAGTTTTTCGGGAAACCTTTACAAGTTTTGCGTAATCACTTTGCTTTAACCCGAGTATATTTAAACGCAGGTTAGCAAGCGCTTCACCTTGGGAAATCATAGAAAATAGTAAGGCATTCATTGTGTCTTCAATTATTTTTTTTCGCATTGGAGCCGTTAAGCTGGTTTTATTTTCAGATGCCCTTACTCGTATGTTTTTATTTAAACTATCAATACTTCGCTTATTATCTGCACTTTCTAGTGCGGAGTAATATGTTTTCTGGTGGCTGGGTACTCTGTTTTCCTGATTAACCAGTTTTAAATTATTTATTGTTTCGTTCATTGTTTGTGCGCTCATAACAGCCCCCATTTTTTCATTTTAATTTCGATATAATCAAAGCCAAAAATAGGCATGCCTATAATGCTTTCAGGTACGCCACGATCTTGTAATCTCTGTTTTAACGTTATTAGTTGCAGTGCAGTTATTTTTAATTTTTTTAATAACAGATCTGGCTCAATTAAATCACAGAGTGAGTTTGCAATGAGCTTGAAATCAAACTCGCCACCAATTTCTAAAGGTAGATCCCATTTTGTTGTTCTCGGTATTCCTTCTGAATCGGCTCTCATCGGTGCAAAATCATAGATCGGTGATAATTTAATGCCTTCTTCATCTCTTAAAAATGAGGTGTTTCTTCCATGATTATCACTATTTCCAAAAATGACATTTAATAAATCGCGGCGAACCCATTCGACAATAAAATCTTTAATATTAAAAATACATTTCGTTTCGGCAATGGTATGGCTATTTTGAATAAGGTTAATGAGCTCCCTAATTGTTTCATTGTGAGATAAAATAGCGCCTGGTGATTTTTTTAGCATTGAATAAACAGATTCCATCGCAAATCGTTTCACTTTTGAATTGCTTTGTCGCACAATATCAAATCTAGGTAACCAGAGAGAGGGATAGTGATCTCCTTCAATTAACCACATAGTATCAGTTGAGATGGTGTTGAATCCCATGGCTTCTAATTCATGGTAATAATAAAATTCAGCCCTTAATATATCGTTATCTACAACGGTACGCTTGCCTCTTGGAAATTTAACTAAATAATGCTCATCATTGTTTTGATTGTCTTCTTGATAGGTATCGATCCAAATTTTTTTATCGCTACTGCATCGTAATAGTAATTTTGGTGCCTCTCCTCCTGCTCCAGTGGCACCTCCTGCGGCTGCACCTCGACTTTGAACATAACTTAAAAAATCTGAAGCTCTATTTTTGACTTCATCAACAGTGAAGTAATGTATGTTTATTTTCTTAACTTCTAACACGGCTTCTTTAATGCGTAAATTTCCAATCGGTGAAATAGCGCCATATTTTAATAAAATGTAATTTTGTTGGTGTATGGTTAAGTCACTTATATCGAGATAATTCAACCAATATCGCCTGCTTGATCCACTTGGCATAATATCATCTAAAAATTTTAACCAACCTGCAACACCTTGGTTATCAAAGTAAAGTTGAACTGCATGATTAATGGAAACCGCATGATGGTCATCTTTCTCTAAATGAGTGATGGCATAATCATCGAAGTACTCAATTTCGGTTATGTAGTACGACTGATCATCATTAAGCGGGAATTCAATGGTAGCGATATCTTGCCATGAACTTTTAAGAAACGCCTGAATAGTGAGTGTATCCATTAACTTGCCCTTATTCTGTTAATGAGAGATATAATACTCTTTAGCTTAATAAATATCAATTAATGGGATTTATATTGCTCACTGTTTACTCTTAATGGTTTTAAGTTATTTTCTTTTGAGCTTAATTAATGAAAACCGTGCAATTCAGTGACAAAGATTAAACCTTTCTATCAACGAATTACACGGATTAAACAGCTTAAAATCATTTTTTGATTTTAGTGCTTTAAAATTAGTGTAATCCGTGTAATTAGCTGACAGAGTTTTAGGATATTGACTGTATTTTTGCTTTTACTCATTCACTCCTCATTCTTATCTCTTT
>JAGLDN010000190.1 GCA_023145575.1 Psychromonas sp. | reverse complement strand
AGGTAGTTGACGTCTGATACTTGTCTTTTGATTTTAACGAAACTATCATACATGACTACCATTTTTTAAAAAATTATACTTAAATGTAGACGTGCCCAAATAAACAATATAAAAACGTGTTAGTTTAAATGCTTGTTAGCCTTATAAATTTCAATCTATTTTAGGAGAAAATATGAATCAAGTAGAAACTACAATCGTTTTAGATGCGATTAAAGCGGCAAGTAAAAAATGGAAAAATGCATTTAACTCTGGCGATGCCGCTGGCTGTGCGCTTCAATATGAAGAAGATGCCGTCATGAATGCTAAGCCTTTTGGCACATATACAGGGGCGGTTGAAATTCAGGCTTTTTGGCAAAAACTCATTGATGATGGCTTTTCAGATGTAGATTATATTGAGCCAAATATAAAAGTTATTGATGCTAAAAGTGGGCTATTAACTTCTCGATGGAAAATGAATAATGCCCATGGAATAATCACTAATGAACTTTGGGTTATTCAATCTGATGGCACCGTAAAATTGCGTGAAGATGATTTTGAGGTTCAGGACTAACAAATCATTTCAGCCAATTGCTAACGTGTAGGCTGAATTTAATCGTTAGTTTTATTTCCAAAAGTTGCCACAATAGTGTTGCAATAATTATCTCTTGCTGCGACGTAAAAATGCAATGCCTAGCTTTAGCTTGGATGTTTAGATGAAGGCGTAATCACTCATAATGAGTATGATCAGGAAAAGAGGGGAATCCTTTTATAATAAATACAACTAGTTGCGCCATCGGTCGAGATAAAGCGTTTCATTATATAATGTTGTACCGTTGAGTAGTTCGCTTTACTAATTCAAATAGATTTTCACAAGCGGATGTAAAATATTTATGAGCTGTGGTGGCGATGGGACTGAATTCTTCAATGCTGAGCTGTCTGCTTGTGTTTGGTATATGATGAAGTGAAGCAATATATGCACCTCAATAAAGGAAAGTTTATATTGGGTAGCATTCAATTAGTTTAAGGGCTTGATAATATTATAATATCTGCCTCGAATAAATTCATAGCGCATTATGAGATTGTTAAAGAAGTTGGTAGGTATGTTGAAGGATCCATTCAAATTAAAAATTTAACATAAAAATTCAATCTTGCACTCTGTTAAAATTTCTTGTTTTTTATGGTAAGGATAATTTTTGAAGTAGCATTGGTATAAATCTTTAAAATCGCTTTATCGTGAGGCAAAAGAAGTTAGATTCTATCCATTAGCTACACAAAATGAATACATCTCGGGCCCGTTAAATGTTATTTAAGCGCCTAATAAA
The DNA here is from genome assembly GCA_023145575.1 of Psychromonas sp. GTDB lineage: Bacteria > Pseudomonadota > Gammaproteobacteria > Enterobacterales > Psychromonadaceae > Psychromonas. The sequence goes on along the minus strand of JAGLDN010000190.1, from coordinate 17,043 downwards.
ATAAATTGCTCAGGATCCTTTGAGAATGCTAAAATCAGATTCAAAAATTCCCAAGTTAAATATTAGTAATTAAACTCGTGTTATCGTACTATGTTGGCTAGGAATGTGTGAGATTTCAAAATTAGGAAAATATATGAGTCATGATCATAGTCATGGAATAGTCAATTATAATCGCGCATTTGCTATTGGTGTATTACTTAATGTCGTTTATGTAATGATAGAAGCTGGGTATGGGTTCTTTGCACATTCGCTTGCACTTATAGCGGATGCAGGGCACAATTTAAGCGATGTTTTTAGTCTCTTACTTGCTTGGGGGGCAAGTGTGCTTGCCACAAAAACTACGACAGAAACTCGGACTTATGGCTTCAAGAAAGTGACAGTCATGGCTTCCTTGGCTAGTGCTATTCTTCTTCTTGTTGTACTCGGAGGCATTGCATGGGAAGCTATTATACGTTTTCAAAACCCACACCAGGTCGCAGGCATGACCGTTATTGTGGTGGCTGCTATTGGCGTCGTCGTTAATACTTTAACTGCATTACTTTTTGTTAAAGGTCAAAAACATGACTTAAATATTCGCGGAGCTTTCCTACATATGGCAGCTGATGCAGGTGTGTCGTTAGGTGTGGTTATAGCAGGCATATTCATTATATTCAAAGGCTGGCTGTGGATTGATCCGATGGTTAGCCTTATTCTTACCGTTGTTATTTTAATCGGCACCTGGGGATTATTACGAGATTCCATAAATTATGCTATCGATGCTGTACCCAAAACTATCGATATTCACGAAATAAAGAAATATTTTATGAGCGTTGATAAGGTTGTTCGCCTTCATGATTTGCATGTCTGGCCGTTAAGCACCACAGAAGTTGCACTAACGGTTCATCTGGTGAAGAATGAGGAATCATTGGATAATTACTTTTTACTAAATCTCCAACAACAGCTACATGATCGTTTCGCAATAGATCATTCGACAATACAGGTCGAGACTTGTATAGGCGAGAATAACTGTATGCTAGATAACTCCCATTGTGGACAGGACTGATATTTGGATTGAGTTGCGATGTCCGCGAGGGCAAGGAAATGATTGCCCCCACCGTTACGCAATACTTGAGAGCGAGCTCTTAAGTTAGCATATTCGAAAAGAGAATGACGGTTAACTCATGTTGTGTCTTTCTGTGACATCCGAGATAAAGCATTTTCCCGTCGCATGGATAAAAATTATTAGTGTGTGGCATTTTTGAGCTTGTTCTAACGGCAGATGATTATTAAGTTCATTTGCAATACATCGTAATAAAATAGTTATTTTCCAATGATATGATCGCGTAAATCAAAACATGCTCAACCATCGAGCACACAGAGAAAAACGCTATCCAGCAGAAGCTTTGTCCTTTGTTCTCTTGTCGAGTATAGCTTTTGTAATGGATTTTCTCTGTGAAATACTAGATGAGCTATTATTTTTGTGCTCTGTGCTCTGTGCTCTGTGCTTCCTGTGGTAGTCCCTTTTTTTGGTTAGTTAGACTCATTAAAATAAATAGTTTTTCTGTTTTGAGGTTTAAAATAGCTTACTTCTTGATTGTAGATTTTCCAACCAAACAAAAACTTACACTTCAATTAACAGCGTTAACAAATTTTAAATTAGCACAACAAGTTAATAATTAAAGTCTTTATTTAATTTTGATCTTTGGTGATCAATGCAGGTAATCACCGAGAGGGCTATTTTATGTGTCGTATCTTGGCATAATTTATCGATCTGATGGTGCATTTAGAAGTCACATGGGTCTATAGCTATGTGTAGAAGTCACATAGGGATGATCCCTTAAAAAAATCTTGATAAAATACTATTATTTAAATTTTTGCGATTAATTATTAACAAGATTTCGCTAGATTTATATTAATTACTGATGTAACGCAGTAAACAAAATTTAATATGAAAAATGATAAAGTGTAGGTATCAATAAAAACAAATAAATATTTGCAATACCTTCGCCAAATTGAAAGTTAACCAATTTTGGCAAGGTCTTCAGGCTGTAAGCTGTTTAATTGTACATATCAATATGCCGAAAAAAGTTTGGTCAGGCTCAAACTCGATAATCAGAACAAGAGACAATAAAAGGGTTAAAGTCTTTTTTTTAACCCTATCGAAGGGAGCATTGCGCCTTGAACATAAGTTAATGATCTGACGTGTTCTGTGTTTTTTCTCAATATGTAAGGCGATGTAATGCCTAGCTTAACAAAATGTGATTTAATTCTTTAAATTTCATATAAGGGTCTTTAATGTATCATTACTTTGTGTTATTTTTTTAAATGTTACGTTTCGCTAATTAAATATAAAAGGATATTGTATGTTACTCAGGGTTATTCTCTTGTTCATTTTGTTTTTTTCCACTACTTTCGTAAATGCCAATGAAGGATCTACCGTAGATAAAAAGGATCCCCCGATAATTGGTCGTTTTATTATTAACGGAGGTGTCAGTAAAATGTATATTAAAGAAAAAAAAATTAATGGTGGCTCTGATTCTGCAAAATCACCTGATGATATGCAGGATATTGGCGGTGCAGTGAGTGGTGCTTTGTTTTTTAATACCAGTCTTAACCCTTATTTTAGTCCCTATATCGATATTGCAACTTTCCTTAATAAAGAGCGGTATCTTGTTATCCCTGGCATCGGTGTTCGTCATGATTTTAATGTTGGACAAGATCACATTGTTCAACCCTTTCTGGGAACAGGCATAGGTTATACCAGAAGTGAATGGTCTAAATCGCCTGCTCAAGAGGCTACCAGCATGGGCAATTCAGTGGAAGAAATAAAAGAAGTGGGTGGCAGTGCTGATTGGAACATCCAAGCGGGCAGTGATTTTTATTTGACAAATGATCTCGCGATCAATTTAACAACGCGCTACGATTTATATGATATCACAACTAATATTAAGGATTCCCGTTACAATAAAGAAACCAAGCTAGAAGATAATGGCACATTAAGTGTATTATTAGGTATCACTTATCGTTTTGGTAATCAGTCTAAAAAATTATGCAAAGATGCACCACCAGGGGCTAAGTTAGATAGTTTTGGTTGTCCATTTCTTGATGATGATCATGACGGAGTGTATAACCGAAATGACCTTTGTCCTAATACCTTACCCCATGTTCCTGTGGATGCAACGGGATGTCCTCCGGATACTTTTCAGCTTGCTTTGAATTATAAGTTTGCAAAATATCAAGTTTCTGAACTTACAAATAAATCGTTGTTTGATATTCCCGCATTCATGAAAAAACATCCTGAATATCACATAAAATTGATAGGTTATGCTGATTCAATAGGCACTGACGCATTTAATCTAGATCTTTCTCGAAAACGTGAAGAGGCAATGAAGAAATATCTTATAGAACATGGCGTTCAAGAAAGCCGTGTGACTGGATTTGCGCGTGGTAATTCGGAACCAGTGGTTAAAAACGATACAGAAGAACATCGCGATATAAATCGTCGAATATCGATGGAATTCAGCCGTATCAATTATAATTCAAAAGAAAAGCACTCTAAATTAGTCACTGATGTTAAGCAGTAAACTAAAATTTAATATGAAAAACTGATAAAGTGTAGCTATGAATAAAAATAAACAAATATTTGAACTGTATATTCATTAACTTGTAACATTATTCAGCTACACAATTTCAACTGGTTTATCTAATCATCTCGATGGCGAATCAAATTATTCGTTTTTTATCCAATAGATTACAATGGCGTTTTCAGCGCATTGATTCATTAGATTGATCGTAAACACTAATCTTCGGTTGGGTAAAAGAAATAGATGTTCGAGTTGTTTTACACCGACAAATCTTTAAAAACAAAGATGGCAGTGCGGGAATTTTATATTCGATCAGTATTGATATTGAGCCTGACAAAGCATTTTTAAATCACATGGGTATATAGAAACGATATATTAAAAAAGGTGGAAAGTTGAGGTTTTTCATAAAAATCTCAAATCTAATACAGCAGTTGATGGCTTTCATCAAGTGTTGATTTTAACTGCGTAATATGAGCTAGTTAAGGAATTACAATAGTTAAATAATTCGAATTTTTAAGGGATTAAAATTATGACTTTTTTAAAAGCAAGTTTAATTACATTTTGTACTATCTTCTTATTGTCGGCTTGCTTGGATGGACAACCTACTTATACTGATAACGGTATTAAAACAACAGATATGAGCGATATCATAACCGTAGATAAGCTAGTTATCTCGCCAGCCAAAAAGACTATTAATAAGGCGACTTCTATTGCCTATACTGCAACCTTGATAGCAGAAGATGGTACAAAAACAAATGTATCTGATGATGTGACATGGAGCGCTGACAACACGAAGTTAATTAGTATTGACCAAAAGGGTGTTGTAAAGTCGATTGCAGGCAAAGGTAGGGTTTATATTTATGCGGAATTAAAACCTGATAAAACACACGCAGATCAAGGCAAAGCACGATCAGAGTTAACAATTACTGATAAAGCAGTGACTAAATTATTGCTCACACCAAAACGATCTGACATGGTGGTTGGATCAACAAAGCAACTTACGGCAACCGCTATTTTTGATGATAATAGCCAACAAGATGTGAGTCGTGATGTAACGTGGAAAGCAGAAGACAAACTTGTTAGTGTAGATAACCTTGGATTGGTGACAGCAATTCAATTAACACAAGGCTCAACCATTGATGCAAGCTTTCCCGTATCAAGTATTAACACAAAGGGGAATACTAGCGAAAAATTGACAGCTAAAGCATCAGTGGTTGTCTATAATAAACATGAAATTGATCATCTCAATATTACACCATCTACTGCGAGATTAAATATTGGACAGTCACAACAGTTTTATGTGACTGCCTCTTTAACAAATGGCAAAATTATTGATGTAAGTCATGATGTCAACTGGAATTCGAATCCTCCAAAAATAACAAAGATTGATAAAAATGGTCTGTTAACGGCTCTAATGGCTGGTAAGGCGAATGTGATTGCTAGTATCTATGATAAAAGCAAACAGGCAAAAATCGAGGTTTTGCCCAATAAATTAGTCAGTCTCAATATTAGTCCTAAAAACTTAAGTGTCCCTGTAGGCTCTTACATTCATTACTCTGCGGTTGGCTTGTATAGCGATGGCTCAATATTTGATTTGAGCAGTCAGGTTGCTTGGCGATCATCTGCGACTGATGTTGCGATTATTGAGGGCCATGGAATGCTAAGAGCAATAGAAAAGGGTAGCACAAATATTACAGCTACAATTTCTGGTATTAGCGATACTACGCCATCAAATGTGACGGACGCCACTTTAGAATCAATTACCGTTTTGCCCCAGCAAGAAACGTTGCCCAGTGGACTTAAAATTCAATATTCAGCTTATGGTCACTTTTCAGATAATAGCGAAACAGATTTAACAGATGTTGTTTCATGGACGATAGATGATTCAGAGGATGCAAATTTTAATTCTCATATCAAAGGGTTATTGACAACACTGAAACCTGGTGATGTGAAAGTGACTGCAACATTTGGTAATGAATCTGGAACGGCTAATTTAACTATTACAAAAATAGACCATCTAAAAAATGTTAGTATCACACCTTTTGAATCAAAATCCTCAGTGGGCACATACACTCAATTTAATGCGATGGCGTTGTATAAACTTGACAATGGAACAACACAAAATGTCGATGTGACAAAACAAACAAATTGGACAACAAACGAGCCTGATAATATTAGTTTTGATAAAAATGGTAACGCGTTAGCACTAAGTGCAACGACTGCTCCTGCAATTATTAATGCTAGTTTTGAAGGTAAGACTTATAATGCAACGATGGATGTAGTAAACACAAAGCCTAACTCGATTCAGGTTACGCCTATAAACAAAGATATTAGTAAGGGCGGAAATCTGCAATATACTGCTATTGCCTATTATAAAGATGGCTCTAAAGCAGATATCACTCGGCAAGCACATTGGACCTCAACTGACGATAAGGTTGTTTCAATTAACTCCTTGGGCAAAAAGCCTGGTCTTGCAATAGGTCAAAGTGTGGGTAATGCGTTCATATTAGCAACTTTCTCAGGTGTTTCTGCTAGCAAGGTACCAGTTAAAGTATTGGCGCCGACTACTTTAAAGAAACTGAAATTAATACCTTCAACCAAACAGCAAATTATTAATGGACTTAATTATCAATATAAATTAATGGGTATATTTGAAGATGGGCATCAGGAGGATTTAACGTCTGTTGCTAAATGGAGTAGTGAAAATCCTTCGGTGGCGTCAGTTGACTCATACGATAGTAATGCGGGTTTAGTGACCTCTCATGCTAAAGGGGATGTTGATATTACCGCCTTGGTGAAAACACTAAGCGCTACAGCGAATTTACAGGTAAATGTTATTGGTAAAGCTGCGATATTCGTTGCCCCCTCTAAACTTGTGGAGAATGTTGGCGGGAAAGGACATTTCAAGTCAATAGCGATAGATGATAATAATCAATACAATGATGTGACTCAATTGACCTTTTGGGCATTAGATGATCCTGTCGACAAGAGCTCTGTTAACATTATTCAGAACGGTGCTAAAGCGGGTGAAATTACGGGTGTTAAAGTGGGTTCAGCCGATATCGATCCAGAATTTTCTGGCTCTGCGCGTACTGATATTAGCGCAGAAATAATAAATGATAATATTAAAAGTGTAAAAATAACACCCAATAATAAAACCTATTCAATTGGTGATACCTATCAGTACCGCGTATTCGCTAGTTATGATGATGGTCGATTAGCAGATATTACTGATTATGCAGTCATAAAAAGTAGTGATTACGCAACTGCCACCTTTGATCTTCATAATATGATGACAGCAATTGGTGGTGGTAAAGCTCATTTAACCACTGTCTTTGATGGCAAAAGCAGTGATGATCAGTCTTTGAATGTTGTACCTGCAAATGTAGACTCGATTGAAATTATTCCAAGCGGTGCAATGGTTGACATAGGATCGAAAGGTAATTTTAGGGCGATTATTCATCACGCTAATGGCACAATTGAAGATGCGACAGATACAGTAACGTGGAAGAGCCTTGATGATAGTATTTTGACTGTTGATCCAAAAACAGGAAAAGCAACTGTGGAGGGTAACGTTGGTGTTGTTAAAGTATCGGCTTCAACTGATAGTCTGACGGCAGAGTCTACTATTAATGTGGTAGATAAGAAGGTAGCTGGTATAAGCATAATACCCGATAATGACATCATAAAATCCGGTGATAAAAAACAGTTTAACGTGATGGCTGTCTATCAAGATAACAGCATTTCTGATGTCACAGCATTTTCAACCCTAGAGAGTAATGACACTAATACTGTAACTGTTGGGGAATATAATGTTGTAACAGGTATAGCCACTGGAATTGCAAAGCTTGATGCGATCTACACGAATAGCTTAAAAAAGGTTAAACAGACAGCTGTTATATATGTGAATAATAAATAGCGTAATACTTTGAGTTTGTTCGCCAGTTGGTGCGCAAGCTTGAAGGTCAGCTCACAGCGTTGCAACAATCTACAAGTGGCTCTCAATGATTTGATGCAACGACTTGCTGTGCTTATTTAGCTTGTGCCTGATAAATTATTTTTATGTTATATGGCTATCAAAGGAGAGTGTTAAATCAATCTCCTTATTATTAATTTTTTTTGACTCATAATATATCGAGCCACAGTGATTTTATGTTTTATTGTTTGTTGCCTTTGTCATACGCGATATTAAATTAATTGTCTCCATCGTGATTGTTATGTTGATTACGACTTTTAAGGTTAAACAATAGCAAGCAAAATATTTATATAATAATCATTTAGGAAAATTATTATGCCCTTTTTAAAATCAAATTTAATATTTTTTTTAGCACTGTTTTTAATGGGAAGCTGTTTTAGCGAAGGATCTTATGCGATTGCTAAAAGGACTAATAATGGGACACAATCGTTAGTTATTTCACCATTTAAAACGACTATAAATAAAGAGACCTCTGTAGCTTATGTTGCAACCTTAATTAAAGCTGATGGCACAAAACAAAATGTAACAGATCAAGTGAGTTGGAGTAGTAACAACGCTAATTTAATCAGTATTGATGAAAAGGGCATTGCAAAGTCAATTGCAGGCAAAGGTAGCGTTGTTATTTTTGCGCAATTAAATGCGAGTAAAGCACAAGCCACATTAACCATTACAGATAAACAGTTGCTTAATTTAGTTGTCACGCCAAGCCACTCCATACTTCGAGTGGGCTTAACAAAGCAATTCAATGCAACTGCCACTTTTGCTGATAATAGCCAGCAAAATATTAGTCGTGATGTTACTTGGAGTGCGTCAGACTCGAATGCAAGTGTTGATGATTTGGGATTAATGACAGCAAATTCAGTATCACAAGGCACAACAATCAATGCAAGTTATCTACAACAAAATGGGACTGCAACATCGGTTATCTCTGCAAGCGAAATTAAAGAGATTAATATCACACCTTCTATTGTTTCATTAAATCTTGGTGTGGTGGAGCAGCTAAGTGCCACGGTCATTTTAGCCGATGATACTGCGATTGATGTGGTGCATAATGTCAAATGGATCAGTAGTGATCCAACAATAGCAGATGTCAACAGTGATGGTCTCGTAACAGCAGATAGTGTCGGTCATGATAAGGTTAATGTTTCTCTTTCGTATGCAGGAGAAAGTATCTCAACTGATGTAGATGTTACTGTATTGCCCGCTAAATTGATCAGTATTGATATTAGTCCTAAAAACGTAAATGTGCCTCAGGGTGCTTACGCACAATACAGTGCGGTTGGTTTGAATAGCGATGGTTCAATATTTGATTTGACTAGGCAGGTTGTTTGGCAATCATCTGATCCGCAAATTGCTATTTTTAAAAGTAATGGATTTGCAATCGCTGAAAAGGCTGGCAATACAAAGATCACCGCTAAATTTTCTGGTATCACCGGCCAAACGGATGCAACTGTGAATTCAGCAACATTACAAGGCATTGATGTTGAGCCCACACAAAAGACCCTGCCGACGGGTCTTAAATTCCAATATCAGGCTTTTGGTCGGTATTCAAATGGTACAGTCTTAGAGTTAACCGATATAGTCTCTTGGATGTTTGACAAAAATACGGATCTGGCAAGTTTTGATCCTTTGAGAAAAGGGTTGTTAACCGCCGATAAAGAAGGTAGTGCTATGCCGACAGCAACATTAGGAACGGATACTGCCAGTGCAAACCTAAACATTTTAAAGCCAAGGAAAATCAAATATATCAGCATTACACCTATTAACTCAAAAGCTATAATGGATACTTTCCTTAAATTTACCGCGACAGCGCTCTATGATTTTGGTAATGGAAAACTTCAAGATTTTGATGTAACAAATGAAACAAGCTGGTCAACGAATATGCACAATGATCTCAGTTTCGATAAAAATGGTTTATCGCTAGCGGTTCATCAAAGCATTCCAGGCTCTCCAGTAGGTATTAATGCGCGTTTTGGCGGTCATACTTATAATGCAATGGTTGATGTAGTAAATCAGCTTGTTGACTCAATTCAGGTTACGCCAGCAACGAAAGTGATTGCTATGGGTCGTAGTCAGCAATATACTGCGATTGCTTTTTATAAGGACGGCTCTTACGTAGATATTACCACGCAGGCAAATTGGAACTCTAGTGATAATTCGGTTATTTCGATTAAATCTTTGGGTAATAAGAGTGGTTTAGCACAATCTCATGATCAAGGTAATGAGCAAATATCAGCAATGTTTTCAGGTGTCAGCAGTAACAAAGCATCAATTAATGTATTTCCTGCTGCTTCATCTGGTTTGTAATCTAGAGTCGTTATCATTCAAAGTGCAAAAATTCAGCAAGTGGTGAGGTAAGTAAATCTTAGGCAGAGCGTTTAAGATCTGATGGGGTTAATCTATAATTTCTAGCAAAAAAGGTACTTGCTGCACTGCAGCTCGCTATCTGGAAAAACAATAAAAGTTTAAATGAGGATTTTTTATTTAACCCCAAGCAATGCATTAACGTAGTTAATGTCGGAGAAAGTTGCGTTGTAAAACTCAATAAATGAATAACAATTTTGCGTTTTGCGTTTTGCGTTTTGCCTTGGGATCCTAGTTAGTGCCTGAAGAATTCATCCTTAAGCCGCATGGTATATGCTCAAGCATTCGATTTTTTCTGCTGCATAAAAAGCATGACAATATTGTTGATCCGTGTTCTAACCGCGTTAGAAGATGATTTTTCAACGCAGTATTGGATTTAATGTTTCTATGGAATGCTGTTATTTTTCTCCTTTCCTAGTATATTGTTTCAAGTGACGTTTTATTTGTCACTCATCTAACCCTATGATTATAAATGGATAATATTTTGTTAACAAAACAACAAACACAAGTTGTCATTATCGGTGCAGGTCCATCAGGAGCCATTGCAGCCGCCTTGCTTCAACAAAAAAATATCGATGTTGTTGTGATTGAAAAGTCACTGTTCCCTCGGTTTTCTATTGGTGAAAGCTTATTACCCGCTTGCATGGAAATAATTAAAAAAGCTAACCTATTAGATGTAGTTGACAAGGCTAGCTTTCAATTGAAAAATGGTGCTTTATTTCATAAAGCAGGTCGTTTTAGTGAGTTTGATTTTAGTAATAAATTTACTGAGGGAGGGAGTACAACCTATCAAGTACAGCGTGGAAAATTTGATAAAATACTTGCCGATGAAGTACAAAAACAAGGTGCTGAGATCCGTTATCAACACAAACTGATTGATATTAATTTTGATTATAAAGTATTGCTTAGCATTATTAACGAAGCAGGTAAGGAGTATCAAATTGAAGCTGATTTTGTATTAGATGCCAGTGGATCTGCGCGTGTTTTACCGCGTTTACTAGATCTTGAAGAGCCGTCAAGCTTTATACCACGAAAATCTATTTTTACTCATGTTAAAGATAATATTCTAAATGATGGACATTTTGATCGTGATAAAATTTTGATTGCCATTCATCCAGATGATCATGAAGTTTGGTATTGGCTGATCCCCTTTAGTAATGGTACTTGCTCTGTCGGTGTTGTTGCAAAAGAGTCATTTTTAGTGAACTACTCAAGTGATAACAAACTGGCGTTACAGCAACTCATTAATGAGGAAGGGGAGTTAAATCGGCTGCTTAAAAATGCCAATTACACCAACGAAATTGGTGAAGCTTTAGGCTATTCAGCAAAGGCCCAAAAACTTTGTGATGAGAAATTTGCATTACTAGGTAATGCTGGTGAGTTTTTGGATCCTGTATTTTCATCTGGTGTCACTATCGCCATGAAATCAGCAGAGCTTGCAGCCGATACGCTGATACGAAAATTCTCAGGTGAAACAGTTAATTGGCGAGATGACTATGAAAAACCATTAATGGTGGGTGTTGATGCTTTCCGTTGTTGTGTTGAGGGCTGGTACTCTGGTGCATTTCAAGACGTCATTTTATACCCTAACCCCAGTAAGAAAATAAAAGAAATGATCTGCTCTATTTTAGCTGGTTACGCGTGGGATGGAAAAAATCCTTTTGTTATTGCACCTTCACGGCATTTAAATAATGTATTCGAGCTCTGTAAATCTTAATAAAAAGTAAATTATGACAAATTTTAAAAATGATCCATATTCAACATTAGACGCAAAAATACAAGCTCAAACACTTGCATTTTCACCGATTATCTTTCATGCGGCACGCACATTGCGTGATTTAGACATTTTAAAAGTACTCGATGAAGCAAAGGACGAGGGACTTAATGCGCAACAAATTAGCGAGTTATCTGGTGTTTCAGAATACGGTGTAAAAGTATTATTAGACATGGCACTTAGCGCATATATTGTAACATGGGATAAACCAAACTACGTGATTGCTAAATTAGGTTTCTTTTTACTACATGATGGTATGACTCGCGTAAATTTTAATTTTATTGCAGATGTTTGCTATGCCGGAATGATTCATTTAACACAAGCAATTAAAAATGGGACCCCCGCAGGATTGAAAGAGTTTGGTGATTGGTCAACTATTTATGAAGGCCTTCCTCGCTTACCCGAAAAAACGAGAAAGAGTTGGTTTGAATTTGACCATTTTTATTCCGATCGCTCTTTTCCGTTTTTGCTTAAAAAAGTATTTGTCAACAAGCCGAAGCGTATTTTTGACATCGGTGGTAATACCGGAAAGTGGTCTTTAAAATGTGTTAATTATGACAAAGATGTTGAGATGACCATTATTGATTTGCCCCAACAAATTGAAGTGGCGATTAAAAATGTCGCTGAAGCGGGTTTTGCAGATCGCATTACGCATTATCCCATGAATTTGTTAGATAAAACATTAGCGTTGCCTACTGGCGCGGATGTATGGTGGATGAGTCAATTTTTAGACTGTTTCTCACCGATGGAAATTTTGAGTATTTTGCTGCGTATACGCAAAGCGATGAAACATGATGCTAAAGTTTATATTTTAGAGTTATTTTGGGATGCTCAGAAGTATGAGGCGGCAACATTAAGCCTTAATGCGACGTCACTTTATTTCACCTGTTTAGCCAATGGTAATAGCCGTTTTTATCGTAGTAGTGATTTCTTAGAAATTGTGGAGCAGGCTGGATTTAACGTCTCAACACGAACTGACAATATTGGCTTAGGGCATACTCTGTTAGAGTTAGAAGCAGGTTAATCTGAATTTTGTAGATAAGCAACTCTGTCCAACACTGTTGTTTTTCATTGCGTTTTGTTAAATTAATCAGTGAATTGCAAGCTATTTATCGCTCGATTTTATGCTTCGTGCCTGTGTAAAATCAGTCTTGCTGATTTTTAATCTTAATGTAATTGCTATAAATAATATGTAGAGAGGTTTGAGTATCAATGTTCAAGAGGCTCTAGAAAGGTCAACAGGCTCTATAAAGGTCAACAAGCTTTAGCAGGAAAAAAGGCAGAAAAAAATACCCACTCAAATGCAGGTATTTTTTTAGCTAACAAACATTGCTACATTTCATGCATGTCACTAAGTTAATTAAACTGACCAATCACTCTGAAGATGCAACGTCGATAGTAACAATAACCGTTACCTCAGAGTGAACCGAAACACTCACTGGATAAGTACCTGTGTGTCGTAGTGCACCATCAGGAAGACGAATTTCACTTTTAATTACAGCGACACCAGCCGCAGAAATTGCATCAGCAATATTACGCGTACCGATTGAACCAAATAGTTTACCTTCATCACCCGCTTTAGATGTGATAACAATGTTATCTAAAGCTTCTAGCTCCAGACCACGTGCTGTAGCAGCATCAAGGTTAGCAGTTTGTTTAGCTTCTAGCTCAGTACGTTGTAATTCAAACGTTGCTAAATTAGCTTTGTTTGCAGGGACTGCTTTTTTTTGTGGGAAAAGAAAGTTACGCGCGTAACCAGCTTTAACTTTCACTTTATCACCAAGTTTACCAAGCTTAGCAATTGTATCTTGTAAAATTATTTCCATAACCAATTGCTCCTATTTACTTGTGTAAGTCAGTATAAGGTAATAGTGACAAGTAGCGTGCCCGCTTTATAGCGCGCGCTAGTTGACGTTGATATTTTGAACTTGTACCAGTAATGCGACTAGGCACAATTTTACCACTTTCAGTGATGTAATTTTTTAACATCACAATGTCTTTATAATCAATTTCGGTAATACCTTCAGCAGTGAAGCGACAGTATTTACGACGCCGGAAGTAACGGGCCATGATATATCCTCAAATATGTTCTATGTACTGAGCATGCAAAACTAATTTACCAAGTTTATTGGCGCTTTGTTGGAAAGTGATAAAACCACTTACCTGGATGTGCATACCTTTCGATATATGATTTTTTAACTGATTAACAAGGTTTCCACTGACTACAATGGGCATATAACAAAACGCATTGCGTGAAAACTCTGCTTCTTTTTGCATTGAGCGATGTTCTATCGAAAACAGACAGTGTTGAACACCACTCGGACTCTTCTTAAATGTAGGCTTTTCAGTGATTACACCAGAGAGCCGCAAAACGTTATCAGTCACGAAATAACTTATGCTTCTGGTTTAGTTTCTGGCTTAGTCTTTGGCTTAACTTCTGACTTAGCCTTTGGCTCAGCTTTTGACTTAGCCTTTGGCTCAGCTTCTGATTTAGCCTTTGGCTCAGCTTTTGACTTAGCCTTTGGCTCAGCTACTGATTTAGCCTTTGGCTCAGCTACTGATTTAGCCTTTGGCTCAGCTGCTGACTTAGCCTTTGGCTCAGCTTCTGACTTAGCCTTTGGCTCAGCTTCTGACTTAGCCTTTGGCTCAGCTTCTGACTTAGCCTTTGGCTCAGCTTCTGACTTAGCCTTTGGCTCAGCTTCTGGAGGCCGAGTACGAGGGTACTCAGGACGTTCATCCTTAGCTTTCGCTATTGAAGATATTGCAGTAAAAGCCACTTTAGTACGCATGATCATATTACGGATTACTGCATCGTTAAAACGAAAAGATTTTTCCATTTCATCGATAAAGCCTTGCTCTGCTTCAATGTTCATAAGAACATAGTGAGCTTTATGTAGTTTGTTTATAGGGTATGCGAGTTGACGCCGCCCCCAATCTTCTAAACGATGAATCAAACCGCCAGCTTCTTTAATAGAAGCTTTGTAACGTTCGATCATACTATTGACTTTCTCACTCTGATCTGGGTGAACCATGAATACGATTTCATAATGACGCATATAAAAATCGCTCCTTACGGGTTAGTAGCTTCCTAGATTGGCTCAGTCGTACCAAATAGAAGCAAGGAACAAAAAGGTTGACTGATTTAATAACGTGGATTCTACATTTAATTGCTAATTGGTACAAGATTTTATTGCATATTTTTTTATAAAATTATATCATCAAGCAATAAAATTATTATTTTACGAGGTAATATCAATTATATTAAATTAGTTTTAAATCTTACGCTCAGAAATGATTTAATTACAATAAAAAGTTGATAGGTTGTTGCTATATATTGTAGTCAACGCTATGAATATAATTAAACTAAAAACTTGAATTTTGTACTGATGACAGGTTTAAGAAAGCTTATACGAATCGCCACTAATTTTGAGCAATATTTTTGAAAAAAGCTATTTATTGTCATTGGTTTAAATTTAAAATTGAATTATTTACTCATTACTCTCTCTTGTGCCAGTGCGATTTTTGTGTCTGCAAGTCTTTACCTAAATCAGCATTTAGATAAAAAAAAACATCCACAAGTTAGACATCTTTCCAAAAATAAAGTAAACCAATCGCGTAAAAATAGTGATGATCTTAAGAGATTTTCCTTAAGGCAACCAGTCTTTAGTTCAAATAAAAAAGTTGAATTTATAGGTGCAGATACAAAGCAATTAGAAAGAGAAAATACGGCGCAATACAAGATAATTGTACACCTAAATCAGCAAAATAAACGACTGGCTCAAGAAAGCAAAGTAGCAAAACAACAAGTAAAAGATAAAGATAAAGAAATTTCCGACCTAAAAGCTACTACAGCAAAACTTCAGATCGCTATGCAGCCGCCACCCATGCTTTCAGATGTCGAACAAGTCAAGTCGCTCATTGAAGCACAGCCTGATCTCATCACCACTAATATAAAAAAACAGCCAGATCCGGAGCAGACAAATAAACAAGGCATTGATCCTAATGCTACATCCTTAAATATTAAAGCCCCAAGCAAATGGGATAACTTAACCGGAGCCGTTGAATTTGGTTTTAACTATGAGCAAGATAATCAATTACAAAAGGGTTTGAATGGTCGTTTATTGATGACATACACTGATCCCCTTAAATATAAGTTAAATAGTGATTTTGATTTTAAGTATGTAAATACAGATGAACTGGCAACAACTAACAAAGCAAGATGGCAGTTGCAATATGACCACAATTTAACGCCAGTTAGCACGATATTTTATCGGTCAGATCTCAATAGAAGCCATTTTGCAAGCTACAATAAAGAGTATATTTATTCAGTTGGGTATGGGCGCACCATTATTAATACTAAAAAGCATAATTTACTCATCGAAATTGGTCCTGGTTACCGCTCTTCCATGCCAAATATTGGCGAAGATTCGGTCCGCATCAATGAATATATAGGGCGTTTAAATTTTAGTTATCAATATGTTTCTTCTGAGTCACTGCAATTTAAATTTGATTCTGTCACAGAGATTGGTCATAAAAATAATATTTATTTGACTAATTTACAAATGCAAAATAAAATTTATAGAAAATTATTTGCAGTCTTTGAATTTGAATATAAATATACAGAAAATGTTCCCGAAGACACGCTTAGGGATGAGTATTCAAGCGATTTGACACTGCTGTATGCCTTTTAAAATATGAAGCAACGCAAAGATATGAAATTTGTGCATCGTATGTCACCAACGGTATTTAGTATGATGACGATTTCATTTGTTCAAAATAAAGAAAATAGAAAAGAGCTTTTTAGTGCTGCTTAGAAGGCAAACCGTAATACGGGTGCGCCGATTATTAGTCCAGATTTACAACCAACCCTTAACTCCGCTTAGCAAAGAGGTAATATTGTAAGATATTTTCTTGAGCGTGCGCTAGTAAAACACATAATCTCTTATTTGGATCAGTCTACAACTATGAATTTAGTCTGAACGAAATAGTAAAATTAAGAAACGCTTTGGATATTTGTGTTAAAAATTCAAATTTAGCATTCGAAGCTTTTTAGATCGGCTATAATGGTCAAGTTTTTTTTGGATGGTTTCTAAGCCACATTTTTAAAATCTCTTCTTGTTTCATCTGGCGTATTATAACCAAGTGATGAATGTAATAGCGAATATAGAACACGGTAGCTTGAATTACAGCATCATGATTGATGAAGCTCAAACCATTTAGATATTCTCTTTTTAAGCTTCTAAAAAAGCGCTCCTGAACAACGTTGTCCCAGCAGTTCCCTCTTCGGCTCATGCTCTGAGTTATGCAGTGAAGCGATAAACAATTTTTGAATAAATTCGCACTATATTGAACACCTTGATCTGAGT
>JAGLDN010000019.1 GCA_023145575.1 Psychromonas sp. | reverse complement strand
AAAGACTTTAATTCCTAAATAGTTATTCTACATAGAGATTTTATAACAACGCAGGTTGGTACTAGTTGCCATGCCCTGCGGAGCACAAGCTCGAAAACCAAGACTGCGTTACAATAATCGAAAAGTGAATAACAATTACCTAATATTGTGCCTTGTTATGATCATCGAGCTTGAGCCTGACAAAGCATTTTTACGTCACATGGGTATATAACTGTATTGATAGGTGATATGTTGCGCCTTATTCTGATCATCGAGTTCGTGCTTGATGTTTCATTGTTACGTCACACGGGTATACATGGCGGATATAATATTCGGGTATACATGGTGAATATAATGTTTTGTACTATTAAATTCCCATCCCTGATAATGCATTTAACAAGTCTCTAATTACCTTGCCTACCGCAGGGTGAGACTCTTCAAATAAAAGCAATTGTTGTACGAGTTTTTGATCTTTTATCCTGCCGCTCGGATCACCTGATAAGATTGCCTCTTGGAGTTGATTGTGAACTAATTGTAAATCTTTTGCTGTGCATTCATCGGCAATGAGATCTTCTCTTAAAATATTATTAAGCTTTTCAATATGTGTTTTCGCTTTTTTTATTGGCATAAGTACCTCATTTATTATTATTCAAATATTTTATACTAATCACATTAACTTAGCGAGAAAATATTAGGTGGAAAAATTAATTATGCTCAAGTGAAATTGTCTGGTGATCTTACGTTACATAGGTATATTATGCGTGTTTATCGGAAAACTTAACACGTTATCAATATGTTTAGCATCTATTGCGAGCATGACTAATCGATCAATGCCCAACGCAACACCTGCACAATTAGGTAAATGTGATAATGATTCAATAAAGAGCCGATCAATTGGCATTTGGTCAATATTTTTTTGTTTGCGTTTTTTATTATCGTTTTTAAAGCGTAGTAACTGCTCTTTTGCATCATTTAATTCATGAAAGCCGTTAGCAAGCTCAATACCTTTATAATAAACTTCAAAACGTTCCGCTACACGGCCGTCGTGTGGAGATATGCGCGCTAAGGCGGCTTGACTTCTTGGAAAATCATAAACGAAACAAGGTCTTTCATTGGCAAGAACAGGTTCAACTGCGCAACAAAAAAGTAACTGCAAAACAGTATCCTTGTCCATTTCATTTATTAATACTGCGCTTAAATTTAACATTTCAGCAGATTTTTTTAAATCAGCAATTGACGCGGTAAGAGGATCAACTTTTAATATTGTTAAAAAAGCCTGTTGATATGTACAGCGTGTAGCTTGATCAGTGTTAAGGATTAGTTGTAAGAGCTCATCCATTTCATCCATGAGTTTATGATGATCAAAGTCGATTTGATACCACTCTAGCAAGGTAAATTCTGGAGAATGGTAGCGTCCAGATCCTTCATTACGAAATACTTTTGCTATTTGAAAAATAGAGCCACTTCCAGAAGAAAGCAGTCTTTTCATATGAAATTCCGGCGACGTTTGCAAATACAGCGGAGTGCCTTGTTTTGCTTTTATCGCAGATGAACTTTCAGTGCCAAGAAAATGAGTTTTAAAGCTAAACAAATGCTCGTCCGTTACACCCGATTGGCTAAGGCTCGGCGTTTCAACTTCCAATAAATTTCGCGCTGTAAAAAAGCGCCTTATTTGCGAAATGATCAACGCTCTTTGTTTTAATACATTTAAATTTGCGCAAGGGAACCAATTCATTTTATTGCCTTTTTAGAACCATGATGCTTTATACCAATGTGACATAAAACGCTTTGTCAGGTGATTGATCGAACATAAGTGCAAGGCATAACATGAGGTATTTTTATTAAATTTAAAATGTTATAACGTAGCTTTTGTCTTTAAATAACAGCCACTTAAGGCAAGATAAGTAACACCAAGCAGCGTTGTTATAAAATTACGACTTAACGTAACTCGTCAGGAATTAAAGTCTTTATTTTAATTATCCCTCTCGATGATTAACGCGGATAAACATCAAGAGGGAATTTGAAGCATAGCCGCTTGCTCGGATTTGACTTGCTAACTTTCTTTTTGAAGTATCATCGGTATAAAGCTTGTTCATAACTGATGAAACACAGTTGATGCCAGTTCGTGATGCAAAGCCTCAATTGCGGCTTTTTGTACTTTGATATAAACCTTCGTTTTTAAACCGAAGATTGTCAGTACTTTTTTAAAGCTTAGGCACTCCCATTTTACTGTTGCCAATAATGACATGAAAATAAGAATACTCTGTGTCTTTTTAGTTTTCCCCGGTGATTTTGCGAGTGCTGTGTAAGATTTCATATTTTTATTAAAAGGTTCAACTTTGCATCGTTTTTGATAGAGCGTCTCTATTGACTGTTTATCAAGAATAACGTCATTACTGAGCAAATATAATATGCCTTCATTGCCATCTTTGTTTTTAAAGATTTGTAGATGTAAAAGAATTGCTACATCCAGTACTTTTACCCAGTGGTGCAAATCTTTATTTTTAGTTTGTGGGTCACAACACTTGAGTATTGGATCTCTTTTGTAATGAGCTTAAAGGCAACTGGGATCCTTGATTGCCGAGCATGCTAAATATAATTTAGTTAGTTTATGCCTTTGACCAAACGACCAACCGTATCATCAAAGTGTCAACTAATAAGCTCATTTACACTCGAGAATGTTATAGAGTGAACTGTGCCGTCAAATATTAAAACAAGATCATCATATTCAATTTACCACACCTCTTTTTGAACATTTTCCCCCAAGTCAGCCGAAGTAAACTGTTTGTGGGATAAAAACTGCGTAATTGGATCGTGACTAATCTCTCCACCTAGAAGATTCGATAAGCGAGTTGCTGTTGTATAGCAAAATGGAGTTACAACGTGATCAACATAAAGATCAAATATTTTTTTGTTTTTATTCATCGCGAAACTTTAACAGTTTTCCGTATGGCATTTTAGCTTACTGCGTAACCACAATTATCTAATGAACTATAACCACCTAATTAAAAAAAGAAGATAGCATATTGATACTTAGAAAAAAAGGGACAAAATAAAAATTTTAGCGAATGAATTTACTAGTTTATTCTCTTCTATGTCAATAGAATAATAGATTAGTTTATTGCCGGTATGGGTAAAAAGAAAGGTAGACCGCAGCATTCAACGACAATCAAGCATCGCACTCTCAACATTTATGGTTGTAAAGAATGCACAAGGCTGGGTTTATCAAATAATGGCTTCGATAACCCAATGAGCTGACTCTACCTAGAATAAAATATAGAAGAAAAAAGGTCCCATTTTTTCAAGATTCGCTAAAAGAGAAAATTCCAAAAGAGATAAGGATAAAAGACAATTACAATGCAGCCTAAAACCAATTATCTGTTAATGTCTAACCCATGAGTAATGATTAACATGTGAAAGGTGATCTTTTAACTTTTGTATTTCTTTAAAAAATGTCATATTTAGGATTTTTATAGGTGATTAGCCTATAAATTATTTGATCACAACCACTCTTAAAAGTCAAACGCAAGAAGATCTGACCCTGATTTTTATACCCATGTTACTTTGAAATGCGCCATCAAGCGTGAGATCAAATGCCAGGGTAAGGTGAACACAAGATAATGACTAGTTTTTCAAATGTTGTAACCAATATAATCATTAATATACCATCGTTAATGCTACTGGTAAACGTTTATAGACCAGATGTTACGCCTTGATCTGATGCCTGAACTAAAGCCTGCCAAAGCAATTTTACGTCACAAGGGTTATACACTCTAGTAATCTGAGTTTATCAGTACTGCTTCGCCATAGCGTCCAGCATGTGGAAGTGGTTTATTTATTGACTGAGCACTACGTAAAAAGCGAATTGCACGAGCACCCGCTTTCATGGAGGATATTATATCAGTATCTGCATCTCCATAATAAATCTTTACTTTATTGGCTTTAATTTGATTGGTTTTATCTGGACTACCAGTAAAAATAACTTTTTTGAGTTGATAGCGGTATTTTTTGGGGAAAAGATTCCTAATCGTCTTTGTCAGTGTTTCTTTTCCTTTTATAGGGGCTCTGCGTGCTGTGATGAAATAAATCGTATCACCATGCTTTAAATGCATTGTAGCAAGCTTTACTGCACTGAGTTTGGGTAATGAATATATATCGTCACCCGTGCTCGCTTCATTCCAGAACTTTTGATTATTTAGGTAAGCCAATGATCCTGGTGAATATTTTTGCTTCCCATGGTAAAACAAAGCGGAGCTAAACAACATAGTATCATCTATATCAAAGCCAACAACTATTTTTGTCTTTGGTAAACTCTTTGCGATATCATTCACCGAAACCCAATCTATCTTTTTGGTGAGCGCAGAAATATCCGAAGACATTTCAGCGGTTGTAATTGCTTTAGTTTTCTCCAAAGCTGTTATGTAATAATTAGACACTGTTGTTGCGTATGTTAGGGGCACAACAAGAAGTAAGGCGCTAAGTAAGAATGTTTGTTTCATATGAATTCCCTTTTAAAATCATGCTACAGTGAGCATAGATTAAGTGAATTGAAATAATAGTCAATTGATTTTTAAAATAACGCCATATGCAACTTTAGTGGTAACAAAATTATACTGGACACTATAACTCACAGCTCGGATCAGGATAAAAATCCACAATTAAATACAAAAAATTATGGAGGCTTTGCGCTTGGCTGCAATGTAAATAAAGAAGAAAAATGTGAACATGCCAATATACACCCATGCGACGCAAAAATGAAAGATCAGACACGAACTCGATGATCCGAAATAAGGCGCAACATGTCACCGATCAACGATTAGCTACACTAATCATTTTTCGATAGAATTAACGAAAAGACTTTTGACCCTTTTTATTTATTTAAGGATTAAATGTTGTTACGCGGTTTGCAGTGCTTCAACTTCAAAAGCCGCAGGAGCTGATTACTTGCACAAGTTAACCTAGTTGTAACATAGGCAATTTAAATTACTTTTTATCTTAAAGTGGTATACGTACATATTCAAGTTACGTTGTTGACTGTATATAATAATGTGACTTTATGAGCTATTGTAATAAACAATAAGTTAATATTTTGTTTAAATAAAAAATAGAAACGTGACTTCTGTGCCATTTTTAAAACTGATCACTGTTAAACTTCTATAAAAATAATTTAGGAATCAACGAATGCAAATCATTAAAACAGACGTTGCCATCATAGGAGCTGGCGGCTCTGGATTACGTGCGGCGATTGAAATCGCGGAAAATCACCCTGATATTGAGATTGCGCTGATTTCAAAAGTTTATCCAATGCGAAGCCATACAGTGGCTGCAGAAGGTGGCGCTGCGGGTGTTATACAAGATCATGATTCGCTCGACAATCATTTCAATGATACAGTTTCAGGTGGTGATTGGTTGTGCGATCAAGATGTCGTGCAGTATTTTGTTGAAAATGCGGCAAAACAACTCACTCAACTTGAACATTGGGGGTGTCCTTGGAGTCGACTTGAAAATGGTGCGATTAATGTACGAGCATTTGGTGGCATGAAAATAGAGCGCACTTGGTTTGCGGCAGATAAAAGTGGCTTCCATATATTACATACTCTTTTTCAGACATCAATCCAACATAAAAAAATTACCCGTTTTGATGAGCATTTTTGTCTCGATCTTTTGGTTGAAGATGGCAAGATCCATGGTGTTGTTATTTTAGATATTGCAGAAGGTGAAGCAAAAATCATTCAAGCAAAATCAGTTATAATGGCAACCGGTGGCGCGGGACGTGTTTATAGTTATAACACTAACGGTGGCATTGTAACGGGCGATGGCATGTCGCTTGCCTATCGTCATGGCGTAGCGTTACGTGACATGGAATTTGTACAATATCATCCAACAGGTTTACCTGGAAGTGGCATTTTGATGACAGAGGGTTGCCGAGGGGAGGGTGGAATTTTAACCAATAAAAATGGTTACCGTTATTTGCAAGATTATGGCTTAGGACCTGAAGTACCCGTTGGGACCACTAAAAACAAATATATGGAACTTGGCCCGCGTGACAAGATAAGTCAATGTTTTTGGCAAGAGCAACAAAAAGACAATGTCTTCAAAAGTAAAAGGGGCGATTATATTCACCTCGATTTACGCCATCTTGGTGAAAAGAAAATCAATGAACGCCTCCCCTTTATTCGAGAACTCGCAAAAGCTTATGTGGGTGTTGATCCTGTTCATTCTCCCATTCCAGTTCGTCCAACCGTACATTACACAATGGGGGGTATTGAAACAAATGCAAAAACAGCAACAAAATTATCTGGTTTATATGCTATCGGGGAGTGCTCTTCGGTTGGCTTGCATGGTGCAAATCGTTTAGGTTCAAACTCACTTACTGAATTAGCTGTTTTCGGGCAAGTTGCAGGACAAGAAGCCGCAAATTTTGCTCGCAGTGCAAAGCATTGCAAGCTATCTATAGTGAAAAATCTATCCCAAAAAATTATGGCACGAACTGAGGATTTTTTGCAAAGTGAGGGTAGTGAAAAAATGTCTGACATTCGTCAAGAAATGGGTGACGCCATGGAGGAAGGTGTTGGTATTTATCGTACTG
Source organism: Psychromonas sp. (assembly GCA_023145575.1). Lineage (GTDB taxonomy): Bacteria > Pseudomonadota > Gammaproteobacteria > Enterobacterales > Psychromonadaceae > Psychromonas. The sequence continues at coordinate 5,832 of JAGLDN010000019.1, read as the reverse complement.
CAGAGTCGATGCAAAAAACTATTGATAAATTAGCTGAGCTTAAAAACCGTTATAAAAATATTAAAATCAATGATAAATCAAGTGTGTTTAATACGGAATTTTTACATGCTATTGAGTTGGGTTATTTACTCGATACAGCACAAGCGATGGCACACAGTGCAATTTGTCGTAAAGAATCTCGCGGATCACATCAACGATTAGACGGTTATGAAAAACGTGATGATGAAAATTTCTTGAAGCACTCTCTTGCCTACTATCAAGGCGACAACGCGCCGAAAATTGATTATTCATCAGTAACAATTACCAAAAGTCAGCCAGGTGTCCGTGCTTATGGTGCTGAAGGTGAAAAAGAAAATGTCATAAAGGAAAAAACATAATGACGGATAACATAATTGAAATAGGTATTTTACGATACAGACCAGAAGAAGATGATAAGCCTGTTATGCAGACCTATGAAATCCCTTATAATGATGAAATGTCTATTTTGGAGGCATTGCACTACATTAAGGATCATCTTGATAGCACTGTTAGCTTTCGTTGGTCTTGCCGTATGGCAATCTGCGGTAGCTGTGGCATGATGGTTAATGGTATACCTAAGTTAGGGTGTAAAGTATTTTTGCGTGATTATTATCCTAAAAAAGTTACATTAGAGCCATTGGCAAATTTTCCAATTGAGCGTGATTTAGTCGTAGTAATGGATGATTTTATTAAAAAATTAGAAGCAATCAAACCTCATATCATTTCTAAAAAGAAAAAATGCTTGACAGAAGGCACTCATAAACAAACACCAGCAGAAATGGAAAAATATCAACAATTTGCAATGTGTATTAATTGTGGACTTTGTTATGCCGCATGCCCTCAGTATGCACTAGATAAAAAATTCACAGGCCCCGCTGCATTAGCACTTATCGCACGTTACAATCGTGATAATCGCGATGCAGGGGCGGCGCAACGCATGGAGATAGTTAATCAAGAAGAAGGCGTTTGGGGTTGTACTTTTGTGGGTTATTGTTCTGTTGTTTGTCCAAAAGACGTTGATCCTGCTGCGGCAATTCAGCTATTAAAAATTGATAGTGCGAAAGATTACTTAATAGGTATGTTTAAGCCTGATTAATGGGTGTGGCAGACTTAACAAGCAATAAATACGAGGATTAAAAATGAGTAAACGTAAACCTTATATCCGCGATCTACCAGTCGATTGGTGGATGAAGCAGTTATTTTATACAAAGTATATGATCCGGGAAGGGAGTAGCGTGCTGGTTACTATTTATGCGCTTGTACTCGCTTGGGGATTGTTTCGCCTTAGCCAAGGTGAAGTTGCTTTTAATGCTTGGTTGGGATCACTACAAAGCCCGCTTGCTATTATATTTCACCTCTGTGCGTTTATACTGGCACTTTATCACACTATTACTTGGTTTTCATTATCTCCGAAATTAGTAGATATACAGGTGGGTGGAAAAGGACTTGACGAAAGAATAATAATTGCCGTTGAGTACATTGTCTTTGCTATTGCAACCGTAATCTGTTTTTTAGTTGTCATTTAAGAGGAGCGTTTTAACATGGCAGAAACATTTGAAAAAGTTTATAAGCGATCACATGAGCCTATTTTTTGGGGATTGTTTGGTGCGGGTGGCATGCTGACCGCTTTTATTTCCCCCGCAATGATTTTAATCACTGGTGTTCTTGTGCCCTTAGGCTTATTAGGGCATGAAACATTAAGCTATGAAAAAGTACATGTTTTTGCGACAAGTTGGTATGGCGCGATAGTGCTCTTTATTCTTATTGCATTACCACTTTGGCATACACTACACCGTATATTTCATGGATTGCATGATCTTGGCTTTCATAAAGGACGAGATATACAACAAGTATTTTGCTATGGTTTTGCATTTGCTGTTAGTGTTTTTGTAGGCACGATTTTATTACAGATGGCTTGATAAATTCATGTGATGGAAAAAAAATTTACGTTGCGCCATGAACGTTTCATCATTACGTTACGTGTGTATTCCCATAACACCTGAAGATGCAGATTTCAGCGAGAATTTAAAAGCTTTAGAGGCAATGCCTTGATTGAAAAGAATGGTTATTCCCTTGCCAAAATCAATAACAATGCATATAAACCGTTAAAACCCGCCCTTTGGGGACAACTGAGTAAATCATCTTTTGCGGTGCAATACTCAAAAAGTGAATAACAATAAAGGGTTAAAGTATTTTTTTTAACCCTACCGAAGGGAGCATTTCGCCTTGAGCATGAATCACTCAAGTGTCCTGAAACGAGGATCTTCAGGTGTGATGGGTAAATACTGATCTTTCTTTCTCTGCATAAAAATTTTTATGTTTTTTTATTTAATAAAATGGTTGCTATAAAATGGAAAAACAAGTTAAAACGCGCATTGAAATTGATTTGTTGGGGGAGCGCAAGGTGCCAGCGGACGCCTACTGGGGAATTCATACGCTTCGCGCAATTGAAAATTTTAAAATATCTAAAACGACCATTTCTGATATTCCTACCTTAATTAAAGGAATGATATATACAAAAAGAGCAGCCGCAAATGCCAACGTTGATCTTGGTGTTGTAAAGAATGAAATTGGCATTTATATTATTAAAGCCTGCGATCTAATTATCAACACTGGGGTTTGCATGGATCAATTTCCATCAGATGTCTACCAAGGAGGCGCAGGTACATCTGTCAATATGAATGTCAATGAAGTTATTGCAAATCTTGCGCTCGAATTATTGGGTAAGCCAAAAGGAGCTTACCATATAATCGACCCCAATGATCATGTCAATAAAAGCCAATCAACCAACGATGCTTATCCAACAGGTTTTCGGATTGCCGTTTATTCCAGTGTTGAAGATACTATTAAATCACTTAAATACTTGCAGAATTCCTTTGAAAGAAAAGGCAAAGAATTTAGTAATATAATAAAAATGGGTCGTACTCAATTACAAGATGCAATACCCATGACAGTAGGTCAAGAGTTTAATGCTTATGCTATTTTAATCAAAGAAGAAATCAAAAATTTACGTTACACATCACAGCTATTACTTGAAGTGAACCTTGGTGCAACCGCTATTGGTACGGGTCTAAATGCAGTAAAAGATTATCAAAATCTTGCGGTTAAATACCTTTCTGAATCTACAGGTTATGAATGTACACCTGCAGAAGACTTAATTGAAGCAACGTCTGATTGTGGTTCGTATGTAATGATCCATGGTGCATTAAAACGTGTTGCGGTCAAGCTATCTAAAATTTGCAATGATTTACGGCTACTTTCATCAGGTCCTCGTGCTGGTTTTAATGAATTAAATTTGCCTGAGTTACAGGCTGGATCATCAATCATGCCAGCAAAAGTAAACCCAGTTATTCCCGAAGTGGTTAATCAAATTTGCTTTAAAATCTTTGGCAACGATACAACCATCACTTTTGCTGCAGAAGCTGGGCAATTACAATTAAATGTGATGGAGCCTGTTATTGGGCAAGCATTATTTGAATCACTTGATTTAATAAACAATGCTTGTATTACGCTGAGTGATAAATGCATTGATGGTATTACTGTAAATCGAGATGTCTGTAAAAATCATGTGTTAAATTCAATTGGTATCGTCACTTACCTTAACCCCATTATTGGCCATCATGAAGGTGATCTCATCGGAAAGATTTGTGCTGAAACAGGAAAAGGTGTGAGGGAAGTTGTGCTAGAGCGAGGCTTGCTAACTGGAAAGCAACTCGATAAAATATTTTCAGTAGAAAACTTAATGCACCCAATAGAAATCAAATAAATGGTTTATTTAGAATTTTTTGTTGTTGTATTTTTCATCGTATTGGGAGCGAGGATCGGTGGTATTGCAATTGGTTTAACGGGTGCCGGAGGGGTTATCGTGCTGTCTTTAGTCTTTGGCATAAAAACCACCCACGCATATATTCCCATTGATGTGATTTTAATTATTATGACGGTGATCACCGCTATTGCAGCAATGCAAGTTGCTGGTGGCATAAATTGGTTAGTACAAATCGCAGAAGGTCTCTTACGGAAAAATCCCAAACGCATTACATATTATGCGCCAATTTTAACTTATTTCATGACACTTCTGGCGGGTACTGGTCACTCTGCGTATTCAACATTACCTGTGATTGCTGAAGTAGCGAAAGATCAAGGGTTCCGTCCTTCTCGACCGTTGTCAATCGCTGTTGTAGCATCACAGGTCGCGAATACTGCATCGCCAATTTCAGCGGCTGTCGTTGTTTTGTCTGACCTACTGGCGCCAGTTGGCGTGAGCTATCTCGAGTTACTTACTATTTGTATCCCAAGCTCCTTTATTGCTTGTATGTTTGGTGCGTTTGTTGCGAGTAAATTAGGTTGTGAGTTACAAGATGATCTAATTTACAAAGAACGCGTTAAAAAAGGCTTGATCTCGAAGAGCAATCTAGTAAAGAAGGTTGAAGTAACCGCACAAGCTACACAGGCTACTTTTATTTTTATCGGCGCAATTGTGCTTGTTATTTTTTATGCCGCTGCAATATCAGATTCTATTACATTAATTAAACACCCGACTATCGGGCGTAATGAAGCCATTATGGCCATCATGCTTACTGCTGCAGGGTTTATTGTGTTTTTTACAAAAATTGATCCTTCAAAAATGGCCAATGCGACAACATTTAAGTCTGGTATGACTGCGTGTGTTTTAGGTGTCGCATGGCTAGGTTCAACATTTATTAATACGCATGTTGAGGATATTAAACAAATTGCAGGAGGGTTATTACAGACTCATCCTTGGCTGCTTGCCATTATACTATTTTTCGCCTCAATGTTGCTGTATTCACAAGGCGCAACAACTGTTGCATTAATGCCTGCCGCGCTGGCAATTAGTGTTGCCCCGTTAACGGTGGTCGCATCATTTGCCGCAGTAAGTACGCTATTTGTATTACCAACATACCCCACACTGCTTGCTGCCATTGAAATAGATCAAACAGGCTCTACACGTATTGGAAATTTAGTATTTAACCATACTTTCATTATCCCGGGCATTGCCACCATTGCAATGGCAGTTACCCTTGCGTTTGTTATCGGTAATATTGTACTTTAAATTGCAAAGTAACATAGGTGTATATACCCGTTATCATTTATGGTGCTAAATATAGCAAGTGTTGGGGTGACAACTCGAAAAATACTAAATTTTAAATGTATCGTTTTCATTTAAACTCCAGCAATTAATTAGCGTAGTTAATTAAAGAGAAGACAGCTTGGCAGTATTTGAAAAGCGCTAGCCATTAAGGTTTGCATGTCTTTTTTTTAAACTACCTGCAATCGTTTGCGCAGCTCATCGTTGAGATATCATCAAACTGCGCTTTGCCTTAGCGTCCAAGCTGACGAATAAATAAAGCACTTTGATTGGTAATGGATTATAATGACAAGTTTGCGGCTGTTATGTTCTTAATGCTTCAATCCAGCTGGCTTTTCAATACAAGAGCATAAAACACCAAGCTTTATTCATCTGTTGTCCACATAAGATGTTATTTTTTATTACGCAAATTGTTACGGCAAATTAGCCCCTAAAAACAAGCGTATCTAAAAAACTTAAATAAGGTGCAAATAAATCAGATAAGAGTTGCTTGTGCTTTGTGCTTTGTGCTTATTTCATGATTTTTTTTAAATTTTTAAAATTAAATTACACAAAATTTTCAACTGGCAACTAAATATTTCTGTTGAGAAGCTTAGGGCCTGTTGATCTTTGTTTAAATAGTGTGCAGTGAAGAAAGATTATCTCGTATAATTCACTTCGCCAAAAACAAATACAACGAGATCAGCATGCCCCGACTAATGCTCACT
>JAGLDN010000189.1 GCA_023145575.1 Psychromonas sp. | reverse complement strand
TCAATGATTTGGTTGCCAATGTGAAAGATCAACACCCCCTAGAACAATTTACTTTATTGTAACTTTTTTTTGTTATTAAGACCTATTGACAGAGCGAGAATATGCACTGAAGGCGGTAACTAATGCAAGATAATGCCGAGTTTTTAGTTTTTTCTTTAACCACTATGTTTCGATGAAGCCATTTTTGTAAGCCTTGAATAGAGTATTTAACATTAATGTCTGGCATATATCCTCTTGAATATCACTCATATTAAAGTAAGTGACTTCACTTAAATGATTAATGACCAATTGCGTTTGTTCTTTTGTAAGAAAACTATCTGAGCCTTTACTATTTGATATGATTTTCTGACTGGTGTGATATGCATTTATACCCATGTGACGTAAAAGTGCAAGTTCAGCAAGGTAAATAGTACCAAGGTGCTAGGCATAAAATTGCCCTCTCGATGATTAATTGCGTTAATCACCAAAGGTCGAATTAAAATAAAGACTTTAATTGCTAAGTAGTTATTCTACATAGAGTTTTTATAACAACACAGGTTGGTACTAGTTGCCTTGCCCTGCGGGGCACAAGCTCGAAAACCAAGGCCGCGTTACAATAATCGAAAAGTGAACAACAATAAAGGATTAAAGTATTTTGTTTAAGCCTACCGAAGGGAGCATTGCGCTTTGAACATGAATCAGTCAGGTGTTCTGAAACGAGTATCCTCAGGTGTGATCGATATAGACCAATATTGTCGTAACAGTCCATTGGTATTTTCATGCAGCCCTCGTTGCCATGAACAATATGGATCTGCAAGTAGATGATCTCGCTTTCCTGCGCAAGAATTTTAGAGATCTCCGCCTTGCTTTTTATCTTCCCAAACGAACTTATAGATTGTTTCATGGCTGACATTAATGGTCTTTTCAAAATCACTCTTTAATCGTCCTGTTTTTTGCTCGGGGCTCCATTTTTCTCTGAGTTTTGATGTAATGTACTCAATCGTTTCAATCGTTTCAAGCGTCATAGCTGGATAGGAAGCCGCTCCTGTTCGCCTTTTAATTGCTTTGATCTTAGTGCCTCAGTCAGTTGTTTATGTTTTTTTATTATTTGCATCTCTTGTCACAGGAAAGATAGTGAATATATATCCAACTGGCTATTTTTCCAACTAATTTAAAGCTATGCATTTGAGAATTGAATCTAAGATATAAAATACCTTTCATAGTATTTCGCTGTTGGGGCTTGTTATGCAAGCGATCTTTAAGCATTATAGAGCTTTGTTTTAATCAATGTTGAGCTGTAAGCATTGTTCGGGGCATGATATTCTCCTATTGCTTTTTTAGGCGAAATAATTATACGAGATCACCTCTTTTTAGTTAAAAATCAAACAGGAAAGATTAACAGCTCCTATGCTTTACAATGGAAACGTCATTAAATTTAACCAAGTAAGCTAAATAAATTATTTACTATCGTAAGTATTAAGTGCCAGATTTCTTGTTGCAGCTAGCATGCTCCTGTATCCTAATAAGGCAATTTATTGATTTTCTATTTTAATATTTTACTATTTTACTATTTTAGGCTGAATGTAAATGCAAAAATTATATAACCCGAATGAAATTGAAGCTAAATATCAAAAATTATGGGACAAAAAACAATCCTTCAAAGCAGTAGAAGATCCGTCAAAGGAAAAGTATTATTGCCTTACAATGTTCCCATATCCAAGCGGTAAATTACACATGGGACACGTTCGAAATTACACTATTGGCGATGTTGTTTCAAGATACCAACGCATGCAGGGTAAAAACGTGATGCACCCAATGGGGTGGGATGCATTTGGTCTCCCTGCAGAAAATGCGGCAATAAAAAATAACACTGCGCCTGCAACTTGGACAAACGAAAATATCGCCTACATGAAAACACAGCTTAAACAACTTGGCTTTGGTTATGATTGGAGCCGAGAACTCACAACTTGTAAACCTGAGTATTACCGTTGGGAGCAATGGCTCTTCACAAAATTACTTGAAAAGGATCTTGTTTATAAAAAAATGGCAACCGTAAACTGGGATCCCATTGATCAAACAGTACTTGCTAATGAACAAGTTATCAATGGATGTGGTTGGCGATCTGGTGCAATTGTTGAGCAAAAAGAGATTTCACAATGGTTTATCCGTATTACATCCTACGCACAAGAGCTACTCGATGATTTAGACCAATTAGATGAATGGCCTGCACAAGTTCTCACCATGCAACGGAACTGGATCGGGCGCTCTGAAGGCATAGAAATGAATTTCGAGATTGAAAATAGCAATGAAATCGTTTCTGTTTATACAACACGTCCTGATACGATAATGGGCGTGACCTACATCGCAGTTGCCGCGCAACATCCCCTTGTTTTAGAATTGGCTAAAACACATCCGACACTTGCGGAATTTTCTGTTAAATGTAAAAAAATAAAATTAGCAGAAGCTGAAATTGCAACCATAGCAAAAGAAGGTGTTGATACCGGACTTAAAGCTATCCACCCAATTACAGGTAAAAAAATACCTATTTGGACCGCTAATTTTGTATTAATGGATTACGGATTTGGTGCGGTTATGTCTGTACCTGCACATGATCAACGTGATTATGAATTTGCTAAAGAATATGGATTAAATATTATAGCCGTGATCAAACCCATTGACAGTGATGTTGATATTTCTGAAGTTGCTTATACCGAAAAAGGTATTTGCTTTAATTCAGGAATTTTTGATGGATTAAATTTCACCCGCGCATTTGATGCCATTGAGGCTAAACTTGTTGCAGATAACAAAGGTAAACGCAAAGTTAACTTCCGCCTGCGTGATTGGGGTATTTCTCGACAGCGTTATTGGGGGGCTCCCATTCCTGTCCTAAATTTAAAAAATGGTAGTGTTGTGTCTGTACCTGAAGATAGATTACCCGTTATATTACCTGAAAATGTAACAATGAATGGGATAACATCACCAATCAAAGCTGATTTTGAATGGGCAAAAACAACGTATAACGGCCAAGTTGCAACACACGAAACAGATACATTTGATACCTTTGTTGAATCAAGTTGGTATTACGCTCGTTATTGTTCACCTGAAAGTCACGATCAAATGCTTGACCCTGCCAAAGCAAATTACTGGTTGCCTGTTGATCAATATATTGGTGGTATTGAACACGCAATTTTACACCTTCTGTACTCGCGATTTTTCCACAAATTATTACGAGATTTAGGATTTGTAAACTCTGATGAGCCGTACAAAAAACTATTGACACAAGGTATGGTTTTAGCCGATGCTTATTATTACGAAGATGAAAAGTGCGGTAAAATTTGGGTTCCATCGAGTGACGCAATTAAAACGACCAATGATAAAGGCAAAGTTATTTCAGCTGAAATGGAAAATGGCCAAGCACTTATTTTTGAAGGCATGTGTAAAATGTCTAAATCTAAAAATAACGGTATCGATCCTCAAATAATGATTGATAAATATGGTGCAGATAGCGTTCGCTTATTTATGATGTTTGCAGCTCCTGCTGAGCAAACGCTTGAATGGTCTGATTGTGCCCTTGAAGGAGCATTACGCTTCCTTAACCGTTTATGGAAATTATCGAGTGAACACATTAAATTAGGCGCTGTTGACAATCTTGATGTTACTGTACATTCTCAGGCTCAAAAGACACTACGTAGAGCGTTACACAAAACCATTAGAAAAGTAACAGATGATATTGGCCGGCGGCAAACATTTAATACTGCGATAGCCTGCGTGATGGAATTCATGAATAAATTAACCAAAGCGCCGATGAAAAATGTACAAGATCGCGTTATTCTACAAGAAGCATTAGTTGCTGTGATCAAACTACTTTCGCCAATAACGCCTCATATTTGTGCTGAGCTCTATGAAGCATTAGATCAAAAAGATGATATTTTAACAACAGATTGGCCTGTCGTTGATGAAAAAGCGTTACTTGAGGATACAACACTTATTATTGTGCAAGTAAATGGTAAAGTACGGACTAAACTTATTGTTGCAGTAGACGCAGATAAAGCGTCAGTTGAAGCTTTCGCTCTTAATGATCAGAATGTATTAAAATTTACTGCTGGAAAAACGATACAAAAAATAATTTTTGTTCCTGGTAAATTACTGAACATTGTCGCGAACTAATCCGTTATATATCCATGATCGACATTAATAAACTTATATTTCATGAGTAATTTTTTAACCCGTTAGCACAAAAAGGACAATGATGATTCCTCAATTTTATAGATGTTTTCTATTAAAAATAGCATTATTCACTTGCCTGTCGTTTACATTAAGTGGTTGTGGTTTTCATATAAAAGAAAATAAGGAAGGGCTTTCAGCTAAATTCCCCAAAATATATATACAATCAACAGACCCTTATGGAGATATTATGCGTATGGTTAAGATTCGGTTGCTCGGCGCAGGGGTTAACGTTTTAGCCAGCCCAAGTAAGGATACGACCATTTTAAATTTAAGTGGAGAACAACGCTCAGAACGAATGATTTCTCTTAACGTCCAAGCGCAAAATGCAGAGCAAGAAATAGGATTTGTACTAGCATACTCAATTCAAATTCCTGGCTACCAACCACTGTCATTTACATTTAATTTATACCGCGATTTTCTTGATAACCCAGCACAGGCACTTGCAAAATCGCGAGAAGCAGAGCAATTAACGGAAGAGGTACGCGAAGCGGCTGCAAATAATATTATTTATACCCTACAGGTCTTAAATATTCACCACGCAAAAAAATTGAAAGGTAAAAACTCAAAACAAGAAAAGACGGTTAATGGTGTGGCGCAGTAATTCAATGAAGATATTTCCTGATAAATTAGCCGATTCGCTTTCAAATTCAATACCTAGTTGTGTGCTTGTGTTTGGTGATGAAGCTTTATTATCAATTGAAGCGATGGATCAAATATTAATGGTCGCCAAATTCAATGGGTACTTAGAGAAATTTGAATTTGATCTTAACAGTCACATCGAAAAAGAAGAAATTATTTATCATTTTAATAGTCTCTCTCTTTTTTTAGAAAAAAAGATATTAATTTTATCACTGACTAAAACAAACTCTAACAACACAACATTTATTAGAGAAATCACACCATTACTACACCCTGATATTTTACTTATCATAAAAGGACCCTACCTTAACCAACAGCAATTAAAAAGTGTATGGTTTAGCGATCTTGAAAAGCAGGCAATTTTCGTACCTGTAAACCCACCTTTTAATAACCAGTTTCCAAGTTGGATACGTTCACGGCTGCATCGTTTAGATTTGATAGCTTCAGATGAGGTTATTGAATATTTATGCGTTCATTTTGAAGGTAATTTACTTGCAGCCAAACAAGAATTTGAAAAATTAGCATTATTATACCCTAAGCAACACTTGAACTTACAACAAATTGAGAAAAGTATCACCACGCACCACCGTTTTAGTGTTTTTCAATGGGTTGATAGTTTACTTGCAGGAAAGAAAGATCGAGCAACTCGGATATTAAAACAATTAAAATCTGAAGGCATAGCATTAATTTTGATTTCTGGCTCGCTCAATGTTGAGGTTAAAAGACTCTTAAAGCTTAGTTACCAAAGTCACTCTACACAGCTACAAACAATATTAAACAATCAAACTCGTAAACTTTGGCCTGCCAAGCAGCGGCTAATCACCCAAGCGCTTTCCCGACTTACGACGAAAGATTTAGAAAATTTAATACAAGACTGTGCTGAAATGGAAGTTGCATTAAAAGTAGAAAACAATGAAGATCATTGGTTAAAACTTAGCGCAATAGCCTATTTGTTTTTTTAACTGATGTTACGCAGTAAACTAAAACGCCAGATGAAAAACTGTTAAAGTATCGCTATCAATAAAAACAAACAAATATTTCTGCTTTATGTTGTTTACCTTGTAACTCCATTTAGCGATACAATAGGAAACTGGCTTATCGAATCTTCTATACCCATGTGACATAAAATTTCTTTATCAGGCTTTAGCTTGGATCTAAGTTACCTTTAAGCTCATTATAAAAGAGATCCAATACTCATACGTTGTGACACAAGAACTAAAAAAGAGCATTAGCAGTAAAAAAAAGAGGTAATATTCATACCCAAAGCATGTAATAAAAATAAATTGAAATGTCGCTACGTATTGGCTGACATTTAGTTGTCATCAATTGGTAACATGAAATTTATTTATGAAACAAAGGAAAAATATTTTATTCTCAAATTTAAAAGTAAACGTTTAATTGAGTTAAGTAGAGAAGATAAATTACAAGGGCGCTTTCATCGAATCGATTCATTGGATTGGTCAGAAATTCCGACCTGCAGTTGGATAAAAGCAATGGATGTAGTAATTTTATGCATTAACAAATCCTTAAAAACAAAGATGGGAGTGAAGGGATCTTATATTTGATCAGTAATGATGTTAAGCTTGATAAACAGTCAATTGAAGCGATCTATCAAAAACAATGGCAAATTGAGGTTTTTCATAAAAATATAAAATTAAGTATTGCACTCGTAGAATCACCTGTGAAAACAAAAAAGACACAGAGTCACCCTATTTTCATGTCATTGCTGGCAACAGTAAAATTGGAGTGACTAAGCCTTAAAAAAGGACTGACGA
>JAGLDN010000188.1 GCA_023145575.1 Psychromonas sp. | reverse complement strand
TCAATTGACGAGTATTCCCCATCTGTTGTTCAAGTTATTTCTGTTGCACCGCCAAAAGCGTCTTCATTTATAAAGGGGCAAAGTGCGCGTTCAATCCCTGCTGTATTTGAGCAATCATTACCGTGGGCGGATGTAGTTGAAACCGGTGGTTTTGGAAAAATAGCCTGGTATTCAAAAGATGTCATGCCATGGCCAAATGGACATATAGAGTGCATAGCGATTGGATCTAATCATGCTCTTAATACAAAATATAAAGCGATGCGAGAAGTGATGGAATACATTAAAATTGGGGGGGAAGATATTGAAAAAGCAAGAAATGTTGGCGGTCTTGAACTTAATAAAATTGTGGCAATTGTACAAAAATATATCCCAGCGCATACATCAGAAGCTATTATTGCCAGTTTAGATCCCAAGCTTTCTGTTATTAATTATAAAAATTTAGATATTGATAAAGCAGGGCTAAAACAAATTATGGACTACGCTGTTGATGGTGGGATTTTATATGAGAACATCGATATTGATGCTTTTGCTGATGAGCGTTTTGATCGATAAATGAAATGGATTGAATAAATGAATAAAATTAAAAATAAAATTAAAAATAAAAATAAAATTAAAAATAAAACTAAAACTAAAAAATCCTTGTTTAAGCGTTTAATATTTTGGTTTTTGAGTTTATCTATCATTCCTTTGTTATTTGTTGGTTTTATTCAAACGTCATTGATGACAAAAGAGTTAACAAGAACTGCGCTTGAACATCTCTATCAAGGCACAGAGGCAAAAGAAAGGTTTCTTGAAAGCTGGTTTTTATATCGTCTTAATGATGTTTCAATGCATGCCGATTTTCAAAATAATGTTGCATTATTGAAGATTTTAAAAAAGAGTTGGTTAAAGAGTGGGTTAAGTTTGTCTAAGTTTGTTAAAAGTTATCAATGGCAAATAAACATAGAAACAAAGCAAGATGATCTTGTGGGCTATACTCAGGCTTATGATGATGTTCACGACGTATTATTGTTTGATTTGCAAGGAAATTTATTATATTCAGTGAAGAGGGAGCATGATCTGGGGTTGAATATATTTACTTCATCGTTATCGACAACCAACATGGCAACGGCGTTTTCAAAAACATTAAACACTGGAAAGTTGACGTTTTCAGATTTAGAAAGGTATGGACCTTCTAGGAATGGTTTATTTGGTTTTTTTAGTGCACCATTGGTCGATACAAAAGGTAAAACTATCGGAATTATGATGGTTCAAATTAGCTTTGATAAAATTTTCGATAATATGAAGCAAGGGGAAGGGGATTTTTTAACGCAAGTTACTTACTTTATTGGCTCAGACGGTCTATTAAGAACGCCAATTTCAAGTGATACCAGTAATGTTTTAAAAAAGAAATCTCACACCGAGCCATACAAATTATGGAAAGAAGAATCAAAATCAATCAGTTATAGGGATGATGAAGATGAATTACAAGCAAATACAATCATAGAATATATCAATCCAGCAGGTAAGTTGGTTATTGGTGTTCGTGAAAACGTTAAACTGCTTGATGTTAATTGGTTATTAATCGGAGAGGTAACGGCTAAAGAGGTTTTTTCAGCCAGAGAAGAGATTAAACGCAATTTTCTTATTGCAATGATCATTACAATATTTTCAGTGTTTTTAATTGCATTTTATCAAACTAGAAAAATAACATCGCCTTTGAAGCGTTTAGTTGCCGCGACAATTGATTTTGCACAGGGTGGGTCAACAAAGGTTAAAATAGAATCGGAGGATGAAATTAAATTATTAGCCGATGCATTTAATGACATGGTTGAGAAGCGAGATCAAAGCTCATTAGAAATTGAAAGAAGTAATAAAAAAACCGAAGATGCGTTGAGGGATTTATCGTCTCAACAATTTGCACTTGATCAACATGCTATTGTATCAATGACTGATCATAATGGCTTTATTAATTCTGTGAATAATAATTTTTGCATTATTTCTGGGTATACCCAAAAAGAGGTGCTTGGAAATAGGCATGAAATGTTAAGATCTGTGATGCATACCAGTGAATTTTTCCAGAAACTTTACAAAAAAATTAACTCAGGGAATACCTGGACCGGAGATATTTGTAATCAAGCAAAAAATGGGAAGTTATTTTGGCTAAGAACCACAGTTGTCCCTTTTCTTGGAGACGATAAGAAGATTCAAAGTTATATTTATATCTGCACAGATATTACAAAACAAAAATTAAATGAACAAATCCAACGAGAACAATTAGCAATTACAGAAATTAAGCTTGCACTTACTCAAGCTTTAGCAAGTGCTGAGGATATTAATGAGATCTTGAACAATGCTTTGACGCTTGTTACTACCTTACCTAACTTTAAGCTTAAACAACATGGTAGCTTGTATTCTTATGATTCAGTGAGTAAATTGTTTATGGAGCTAATCTCTGTTGGTACACGCGACTCGATAGTACGTGATTTGGAAGAAAAGTATATTAATAAAAATACACAAATGATTCACGAAGGAAACGTTATCCATGTACCACTGTGTGTTTACTCATCGGAGACATATGAGGAGCATGGGCATTATATCGTGCCACTTATCAATTATATTAACAGTCGAAGAAATTCATTACCACAAATGATTGGTGTTATCTTTCTTAGTTGTTCATCGAATCAAGAAACAGATAAATTTCAACTATCTTTGCTTGAAGAAATAGGGATGATTTTCACCCAAGAAATCTTGCGTCATAGAGCAAATAATCACCTAGAAAATGCGATGCAATTAGCAGAGCAAAACAATCAGTTAAAGGGTGAGTTTTTGGCGAGTATGAGCCATGAAATCCGTACACCAATGAATGGCGTACTTGGGATGCTTAATTTATTAATTGAGAGTGAGTTAGACAAGGATCAATTCCATAAGGCAATGATTGCTAAAACTAGTGCGGAATCATTATTAGTGATTATCAATGACATTCTGGATTTTTCTAAAATAGAAGCTGGAAAGCTTGACCTTGAATATATCGATTTTGATGTATGTGACGCATTTGAAAATCTTATTGAATCTATTTCTTTACCTGCACAGCAAAAAGGGGTTGAAGTGATCCTTGATCTTTCGAATATTGATAATTCAATGGCAAAAGGTGATCCTGGAAGATTACGTCAAATTACCACCAATCTTATCAATAATGCGATTAAATTTACCAGTGAAGGTCAAATTCGGATCTCTATTAAATTAGAAGATGCATCGGATCAGAATGAATTATGTTTAACTTGTGCTATTGAAGATTCAGGGATCGGCATACCAAAGTCTAAAATTAAATCTTTATTTGATAAATTTACACAAGTTGATGCATCAACAACACGAGAATATGGGGGTACAGGTCTTGGGCTTGCTATTTGTAAAAATTTGGTTGAAATGATGCATGGCCAGTTGACAGTAAATAGCAAAGTTGGCATAGGAAGCTGTTTTACTTATACTGCATTGCTAGAAAGATCGTTACAAGAGAAAAAAATATTTTCGATATCAGATGTTAGTGATTTTAATGTGCTTGTTGTTGATGATAATCCTGTTAACTGTGAAGTTTTACGATCGCAATTAGAAAAATGGGGAGTTCAGGTTTCTGTGGCAAATAGTGGTCCTAAGGCATTGATTAAGTGTCAGGAAAATTTAGAAAGTGATGATAAGCATTTTGATGTTGTTATTCTTGATATGCAAATGCCTGATATGGATGGTATTGAGCTTGGACAAAAATTGCGTGACAATCCTAATTTTAAAAATATAAAATTAGTGATGATGACATCACTAGGTACTGAGCAAATGAATGCGGAATTTGATCGAGTCGGGTTTGATGCTTACTTCCCTAAACCAACGACACCAACGGATCTATATAAGACGCTACAAATTATTAATAGTCATCATGAAGATCACTCTCAGCCAATGATAACGACTGACTATTTAAACATAATAGGCACAAAGACTGACGTATCACAATTTAATAAAAACTCAGCGGTTGAAGATGTTCATATTAAAAAAGTAGATGCTAAAGTCTTAGTCGTTGAAGATAACAAAGTAAATCAAATGGTGGCAAAGTTTACATTGAAAAAACTAGGTCTTGAAAATGTAGTGCTTGCTGATGATGGAGTTATCGCTTTAGAAATCCTTAGAACATGTGATCCTAATGATCTGTTTGATGTTATATTAATGGACTGCCAAATGCCAAATTTAGACGGTTATCAAACAACGAAGATAATAAGATCGAAACAGACAGAGGAAAATTTTACCTCTATTCCAATTATTGCAATGACGGCAAATGCAATGGAAGGTGATAAAGAGAAATGCCTTGCTGCTGGGATGAGCGACTATATAAGTAAACCAATTGATGTAGAGGTGCTAAATAAAAAGTTAATCGAATGGATTGATGAATAAATTAATATAACTCATTGCGTTTTTTCTTTAAATTCGCAAAGATCTTCGATTAAACATGATCCACAACGCGGCTTTCGGGCGATGCAAGTGTAACGCCCATGCAATATTAGCCAGTGATGTACGTCTACTTTAAATTCGTTTGGCACGACTTTTAATAATTTTATTTCAACTTGCTCAACATTTTTCCCCATTGCGAGTTTGGTACGGTTTGAAACTCGGAAAATATGTGTGTCAACGGCTATTGTGGGCCAACCAAAGGCTGTATTTAGTACAACATTTGCCGTTTTACGACCAACGCCTGGTAATGCTTCTAATGCCTGTCTATTTTCAGGCACTTCTCCTGAGTGCAAATTAATGAGGATTTGACAAGTATTAATGACATTTACCGCTTTGGTATTAAATAAACCAATTGTTTTAATGTAATGTTTTAAGCCATCAACACCTAGATCAGTAAGCGTTTGCGGTGTATTTGCAATAGGGTAGAGTTTATCGGTGGCTTTGTTAACACTAACATCGGTTGCTTGTGCTGAAAGCATAACGGCAATGAGCAATTCAAAAGGGGATGAAAAATTTAACTCTGTTTCTGGTTTCGGATTGTTATTTCTTAAGCGGTCGAGGATTTTAAAACGTTTTTCTATATTCATCTTTTAGTGTCTATTTTTTCGTCGATAGTATTTTTAATCGCAATGATAATACCCATTATAATAAATGCACCTGGGGGCAATGCCGCAAGTAAAAAGCGGGTCTCAGAGTGGTAAATATGCACGGTTAAAAATGCAGCCCACCCGCCAAGGAGTGTTTGAATACCGTCAAAAACTGTGCCTTGTGCAAGCACTTCTCGTGTTGCACCTAGGATCATTAACACACAGCTAAAACCAAGTCCCATCATTAATCCATCAAATGCAGAATGTGTTATTTTATTCTTAGAAGCAAAGGCTTCTGCTCGACCAATAATATTGCAATTGGTCACAATCAGAGGAATAAAAATACCCAGAGAAAGATAAACTTCATAAGTATAAGCATTCATTAATAATTGCACGCAAGTGACAAGTGATGCAATGATCATAACAAAAATGGGAATGCGCAGTGTTGCTGGTATATGATGCCGAAGCAGAGAAATAACGGTATTTGATGTGACTAATACAGCGGTTGTTGCGATACCGAGCCCAAGTGCGTTTGTTGCGGTGTTAGTTACAGCTAATAACGGGCACAAACCAAGCAACTGTACGACGCCGGGGTTATTTTTCCATAGACCTTGCCACATTAATTCTTTATATATTGATTGTTTAGGATCATTGTTTAATTTATTTTGTACATCAGGCTGTTTGTCGCTCGTGGTTTTTTCATTTGAATGAGCCATTAATTTACCTCGCATGTAGCAGGATGATTAAAAAGAAAAGTTTTGTGTTTTTTAAAATAAATAAGTGCATCTCTTATTGCAAAAGTAACAGCCCTTGGTGTGATGGTCGCGCCTGTAAAAGCATCAAAATCACCACCATCTTTTTTAACATTCCAATTATTACTATGCGTTTGTTGGTATGACTTACCTGCAAATGCTAATATCCAATTTGTCTTACTTGCAAGGATCTTATCGCCCAGTCCTGGTGTTTCCTTTTGCTTTAAAACGCGTACGCCTGCAATAGTGCCATTATTTAAAATTGCAATGGCAAGCTTGATTTCACCAGAATATCCGTTGAAGGTACTCGCTTCAATGACTAAAGCCACATTTTCACCTTGTTTTTTTGCTAAAAACACTCTTTGTTGTTGATTTTTACCAAGTAAATGATCATTTCTAACTCTAAAGCAGCTTGCGAATAAATCATTGTCGTAACTGTCTTTAGGAATAATTTTATCGACAATTTTTAATAATGCTTTTTGTTGTTGCTCAGCAATCATAGGTTTAGTTATTAAATTAATGATAGCAATTGCTCCAGTGCAGATTATTGCAAACACTGCGAGTAAAATTCCATTTCGATTAATGCTTTTTAACATGGCTAAAGACTCCCATAAACAGGTGGTTTTGTGTAATAATCGATAAGGGGGACACACATATTTCCGATTAAAACAGCAAAAGCTAGGGCATCGGGATACCCCCCAGCATTACGAATAAGGACTACGAAAAACGCGATTAATATCGCGTAGAGAAATCGTCCCTTTGGGGTAGTTGATGCAGTGACAGGATCGCTTAAGATAAAAAATGCACCAATCATTGTTGCACCAGTGAACAGCTGGAAAAAAGGAGATGAAATATGTTCAGGATCATAGACAAAGCTAATAAATGAAAAAAGCGTAATACTTGTTAAAAATGCAACGGGTATGTGCCAATGGATCAAACGTTTAAAAAGCAAAATACAGCCACCAAATAAATAAGCAATATTTATTACAGAGATGGGAAATTCTGAATTATTGATTCCCCTTGAACTTTTGGCAATTTCTGTTAGCGTATATCCTGCATGCAGCCCATTTTGTACTGTATTTAATGGTGTCGCGAGTGTTAGTCCATCGAGATTAATCGCGAGTTGGTCTAATGTGTGTCCAGCTGTAGTGACGCCTGTGAAAACAAGTTTTATTTGATCGATAAAATCGACAGGAAAAGGCAATAAGCTATTAGTAGGGTTCCAAGTTGTCATCGGCACAGGAAATGATATCAATAATAAAACATAAGCAGCCATCGCGGGGTTAAATATATTTTGTCCTAACCCTCCGAAGAGCTGTTTAACAAAAATAATCGCGAATAGAGCGCCAATGATAACTAGCCACCAAGGCGCAAGAGAAGGAATTGAAACTGCAATTAATACAGCTGTTAAAATTGCACTACCATCTTTTAATGTATTAATAATAGGACGGTTGCGTAGTTTTAATACGGCTGCTTCAGCCACGAGAGCGGTGAAAACTGAAAGTATTATTTGCAGTAAATTTCCGATACCAAAAAAATAACTTTGTAGCATAATAGCGGGCACTAAACACAGTATGACAATGAACATTATTTGGCTTGTGCTTCGTTTTATTTGTTGATATGGGGAGCTTAGATTGGTAAATGACATAGATTAGTCCTTATCCCTTTGTTTTTTTGGGGCTTTGGTAATGAGGGTTGTGATTTTAGCCTTATGTTTATCATTATCATTTTCATTATCATTATCATTTTCATTATCATTTTCATTTTCATTTTCATTATCATTTTCATTTTCATTATCATTTTCATT
>JAGLDN010000187.1 GCA_023145575.1 Psychromonas sp. | reverse complement strand
TCATTATCAGTTATACTTTGATTCAGCTGATTATTTTCTTGTGATTGTTTTTCGATCTTATGTAAACGAGCCTTTTGTTTGCGTTTCTCCCTTGCTTCAATAATATTTTCATTGTTCATCGGTGGGACTTCTTGCATGGCATCATTTTTCGTTTTCTGTGCTTTTTTTGCTTTTGCCCTGGCAACAGCTGCCGCAATCGCATTTTTACGGGGATCATTTGTTGTTGATATCGTTGATGCTTGATTTATTATATCATTTTGCGGATTCTGCGCTTTGTTTGTTGTAGTCCTTTGAAGTGCCGTAGAGGTTATATCTTCCCCAGTATTTTTATCCTTAAGTTGCTGTCTACGTTTTACTGCCGCTTCTTTATGCTTAGCTTGGCGATTTATTTTAGCTTGTGCTAATCTATTCTCTCTATTCTCATAACGTTGTCTGGCTATTTCTATTTTTCTGGTTTCTTGTTTTGTCATCCATATGTCTGATTTTGCAATACGGTAATATTCTACTAAAGGAATGCTACTTGGACATACATAAGAGCAGATCCCACATTCAATACAAGCTGAAAGGTTGTATTCATCAAGTTTATCGTGATCTTTACTTTGTGAATACCAAAGTAATTGTTGAGGCAGTAGATTTGCAGGGCAAGCTAGAGCGCAGTCACTGCATCGTATGCAAGCCATTTCAGGTGGTTTTATGGGCATTTCAACCGTTGTTGGTGCTAAAATACAGTTGCATATTTTGGTGACCGGAATGTCAGCATGTGACAAGGTAAAGCCCATCATTGGTCCGCCAATAATCAACCTTTGATCGTCTTGAATATTTAGTCCATATTTATCTAATAAATATTGGATGGGGGTACCAAGGCGAACATTTAAATTACCTTTCTTTTTAAATGCATTTCCCGTTAACGTCACAATACGAGAGATAAGCGGTTTGCCATCAAGGATTGCTTCTTTTAAAGAAAAAACCGTACCTGTGTTAAGCATGACAATACCCAGTTCGTTCGCATGTTTGCCAAGGGGGGTTTGCTCTCCAGTCAGTATTTGAATCAGTTGTTTTGCACTACCCGAGGGATAAATTGTTGGAATACAGCGAATAATAATATCGCGACGTGATAATTTTTTTGCTGCCCGTTGTAATGCGTTAATCGCTTGTTGTTTGTTATCTTCAATTGCAATAACTGTTAATTTAGGGTTAAGCACATGTTCAGCAATACCAATACCTTGGATGATTTCTTGCGCGTGCTCCTGCATTAATCGATCATCAGAAGTGATATATGGCTCACATTCTACGCCATTTATAATTAATAGCCTGACATGTTTTGCTTGCCTGAGTTTTGTATGTGTTGGGAAACCGGCTCCTCCTAGACCGATGATCCCATAATTTTGTATTTCACTAATCAGAAAGGCGGCTGATCTTTCTATATAATCTTTGCAATTTTTATAATTAATTGAACGGTCGACTCCATCGGTTTTAATCACCACTGAGAGTACAGGTACCCCTGAAGGATGAAGATCACTGCGAGGTTCAATGGCAACAACATGACCTGAACTACTTGCGTGTTGAACCACCATTTCATCAGAGGCTTTTGTTAATGCTTGCCCTTTTAAAACAGTGTCTCCGATATTAACAAGACATTGTGCAACTTCCCCTTTCTGCTCAATAGCAAATGTTAAATAAGGGGCAATATCTGCATCGCTAATTGGATATTGGCTACTTTGTATTTTATTTTGAGTTGGGTGCAAGCCGCCATGGAAGTTCCAAAGTTTCCCTGATGCAATTTTTTCGAGTAACTCATCGCTAAGTAAATTATTTTGTTGTGTCATGCTATTTTTCAAATTTAATTTTAATAGGAATCTGCTCAATATGCCAATTCCAATTTTTTGTAGTTAATGCGATAGGTATCATCTCAATACAATCAGTTGGGCAAGGTGCAACACAGAGTTCACAACCCGTGCATTCTTCACTGATCACAGTGTGCATTTGTCGTGTCGCACCTAAAATGGCGTCAACGGGACATGCTTGAATACATTTTGTGCAACCAATACATTGGTCTTCTCGAATAAAGGCAAGTAACTTAGGTTTTTGTTCTACCGCTAATTCTGATGGCTCAACGCCGAGTCGAGCGGCAAGTTTTAACATAACCTCTTCACCACCTGGTGCGCATTTATTGATTTCTTCGCCATTTGCCATTGCCTGTGCATAAGGTTTACAGCCTGGGTGCCCACATTGACCGCATTGGGTTTGCGGTAATAAAGCATCTAAATCGTCGACAATCGGATCTGATTTAACTTTAAAACGAATAGAAGAATATCCGAGTAGTAAGCCGAATAGTGCGGCTAAAATGCCCAATGTAAGCATTGCAATGACAACATTTGTTATCATTTAATAAGACCTGTAAAGCCCATAAAGGCAAGCGACATTAAGCCTGCGGTTATCATCGCTATTGATGCTCCTTTAAAAGGAAGGGGGATATCTGATGCAGCAATCCTCTCGCGCATCGACGAAAATATTACCAGCACTAATGAAAAACCGACACCCGCACTAAATCCATAAATAATCGATTCTACAAAATTATGTTTCTGGGCAATATTGAGTAAGGCCAGCCCTAATATGACACAATTTGTCGTGATAAGAGGGAGGAAAATACCTAATAAACGATATAAAGCAGGGCTAGTTTTGCGCATGACCATTTCTGTAAACTGTACAATAACAGCGATTACTAAAATAAAGCTTAATGTTTGTAAATAAATAAGATTCAGTGGCATAAGTAAGTATGTGTTTACTACATATGAAAGTGCGGCACTAAGCGTTAGTACAAAAGTCGTAGCAAATGACATTCCAATCGCAGATTCAATTTTACTTGATACTCCCATAAAAGGGCAAAGTCCAAGGAATTTAACCAACACAAAATTGTTTACGAGTACAGTGCCAAAAAAGAGTAAAAAATAATCGCTCATAACAAAGAGGAGTCTCACTTAATTTAATTCATAATAAAGGTCATATTATAGCTAAATTTTAAGTTTAAAATATACATTTATTATTTTTAATTTATTGTGCAGTAAGTTATTGTATAATATCTAAAAATGCAACGGTAGAGGCTAATTGAGTAATCTAGTTGAGACGCAACATTTAACCTATCAACAATTAGTTTCGCTAATCACTTGCTGGTATAATTAATGGATGATGTGCATGATTTATTACTCGTGTTTTGATTGTTGAACGCAAGGTTGCCATCGATGTATTAAAAAACAGAGTTTATATCCAAAGGGATTGCCGACTTGCAACAATTAAAAAGTGAGTAACCATAAGATCATGTTAGCCCTTATTTTATTATCGAGTTCGTGTCTGACTTTTCATCTTTACGTCACATGAGCATATATTTCCTAATAGTAGAAATGCTAGCATTAATTTACTTTTGTTAAATAATTGTCCCCAAAAAAAACGATTATTTCAAATGGCATTTGAAATAATCAGTTAACACGGTAGTATTAGTTGCATAAAAATTATGAATTTTGCAGTTGGATCTACCATATCAAAGGATATGCGAATGAATAAAAAAGGATTTACGTTAATTGAGTTATTAGTGACAATCATTATTATTGCAATATTAAGCTCTGTAGCTTACCCAAGTTATTTACACTATGTGGAAAAAACACGCCGAACAGAAGCGCAATCAATGCTGATTGAACTTGCTAATCGACAAGAGATGTATTATCTAGATCACCATATTTATGCGACTAATTTAAATTTAGATTTAGGCATGACTGCTGATCCATTTATTACAAAAAATGGATATTACTCCATTCAAACCAGCTCAGCAGTGTCTGCTGCAGTGGGTTTTAAATTGACAGCTACTGCAATATCGTCACAGGTAAAAGATACCGACTGTGCGGTGTTATCAATTACACAGGCTCATGAAAAAACGGCAACCAATGCCAATGGAACTAACTGTTGGAAATAGGGAAATTAAAATGAAAACAAGGATCTTACTTGTAATGGCAGTTACACTGGCATTTTCTGTTGCAGCATTTGCACAGAAGGTTACGCGGATACAATTAAAGTGCTATATACAGTTAGAAGATAAAGCCAAGATCATTCATCACTTTGTATCAAGTAATAAAGATACAGTTCAATTTATAGCGCAGCTTACTGGGCGCACTGTATTTATGGCAGATGGTGTAACGAAGAAAAAAATCTTAGCAGTTTATGAATGTGTAGATAGTCAAAATGGTTTTAAAAACAAAGCTGCGGTAAAGCTTGAGAAGATCACTCCTTTTTAAAAAAGAGCGTCTAGCAGGTTTGTGACGTGTTGTTTATTCTGAGTTTTGATTATTTACTGTTATTGCGATTAATCACAATTTGTAAAAGTATCACCTGAAATTATTTTTGTTCGACCACTAAATGCTATTGATACACCTATCCGCTTATCATTGGTGCAGTATCTAAACGTAGTTGCATTATTAGTGATCTGTCCATCGGGTGTGAAGGTGATTCTATTTGCAGGGAAAGCAAGCTTATCATTACTATTAAATGGCTCTCCTTTTTTTAATAGTACCTCTGTATTATTAAAATGACCATTCTTATTACTATCTAGAAATACATCAATACCTTTAATCCAATTGTTGCTACAGATATTGTTTTCAAGAGGGCAAACAGTGACATAATTTAGATAATTGACAGATTGATTCCGTGCAAATAACAGGCTGTTTTGGATCCTACTTGCAACGGAAGTTAAACGATTATTAAATATTAATTGTTGGAACCCAGGAATAGCAATGGTTATTAGTAACATACTAATAGTTAATACGACTATAAATTCCAGAAGTGTAAAACCGCGCATACTGTGCATATGAAAACCTTTTTATTTTATACCCATGTGACGTAAAAATGAAAAGTCAGTAAGGCTAATTGTGCCGAGCCACTCGACATAAACTTGAACTCTCAATGATTAGCTAAGTTAATCATTTAAGGTCTAATTAAAATAAAGACTGTAATTCATATCAAGTCGCATGAAGTAAAATTTTATAACTATCTAGATTTGTGCAAATCGCCAAACTCTTTGGTGCAAGGCTTGAAAGCAAGCTTTTTTGCACGACATTTGAAAAGAAATAGCGATATAATAATTAACATTTTTTTTCGTTGATAGGTCGAATGTTGTACCATGGCGTGACATTCGAGCTAAAGCCGGACAAAGCATCTTGATGTCACTTAGGCACATAATATTATCTATGCCCATGCGACGGAAAAATGTTTATGCATCGTATGGCAAGGTTACTTTGGTATCAATAGATTAAAGTTATTAATTTTCCTTAA
Source organism: Psychromonas sp. (assembly GCA_023145575.1). GTDB lineage: Bacteria > Pseudomonadota > Gammaproteobacteria > Enterobacterales > Psychromonadaceae > Psychromonas. The sequence continues at coordinate 6,549 of JAGLDN010000187.1, read as the reverse complement.
AGTAACTATATATTCGACGGGGTCGCATGTCTGTATGGGTATCTACAGTACCTTTATATACGACCTCTTCTTGTTGAGTTTCTTCATTATAGATCACCGTTTTATCACCTTGCCCAACACCTAATAGACGAATAACACTATTATTTTGTGCATCAGCACCTGCATGGATTACTAATGAGTCTGGTACACGGGAGCCGATACTAATTCTTTCAACAGCGTCATTGTTATTATTTGTGAAATGGTTTTTACCTGAATGTAGATTAATACCATACAACCAACCTGAACCTAAATCGCCTACACCACAGACTATATTGACAGTGGAGTTAGGAACAAAAGTGGTGAAATAGGCAGTGCCTTCTAATAAAGCACCTTGACCTAATGATTTTTCACCGATATCTTTGAATGCATACTTCCAACCTTTAAAAGAGCTTATATCTGCATATATATCAAGAACTTGCGTTCCACTATAATTACCAATAGGATCGCCTTCGATACTGTATAGATCACTTATTGTGATTGGGTTAGGTTTGCTAGGAAATCCAATGACACCAAATAGTGTAGGATTAATTGTATAATCATTGAGTGCAAAATAATAATCATTTACTGCAATATTAGATGCAGGATGGGCTCGATCGCCAGATCCAATTAATATGCCGTCATATGGGATCTGCGTATAAGAGAAAACGCCAGTATCACTTTTAGTAACATGGTTTTTAAAGGTTCGTGCAATAACAGGTGCGGTAAAAAAACGTCTATCTTGTGTAATAGAATCACTTGCTAAAGTCGCGATTTTAATCGTAGACCATTTGCTTGTATCCGTGCCCAATAGGTCCATTCGCCAAATATTTCCTCCTGTATCACCAGCATATAATCTGTCAATGTAGCCATCATTGGTGGAATCTAATAATGTAATTTCACTTGGAATACTATCGCGAATACAGTGTTTATCATTTATAGCGCAATTCGCACCATCTGTAGACCAAATTTTAGTGCCAGTGAGTGCATTGACGATGTACACGCCCCTGCCTGTAATGTCGTTACAAGTTTCAGTGGAAGAGGGAATACAGCTGTCTTTATTTGTATCGTATCCGGCCCCAAAAATGATGCCTGGTCCTTTAGTTTCAATGTTTCCGTTTTTATAGGAGAACAATCCGATGCTTGGCATCGACCATGTTTGTGCTAACTCTGAAAAGCCTGATGTACCTGAATCTATTTTCCAAATAAGTTTAGGGAATTGTGGGTTGGTAATATCAATAGCATAATAGCTACCACCACCTCGACGCATACCAATAATGGCAATAATTTTACTCACACTGTTATCAGCTTCGATAACTTTAATCGCAATTGGTGAAAGATCCAGCCCATATTGATGATCAGTAGACGCTGTTGTATCACGCAAAGATAGCCCTATATTAAGTAATTCTTCTGGAATAAACGCCCAATTTTCGGTGACAGATTCACCGTGGTCGGTGAACATATGTAAGAAGCCTGCATTTGTTCCAACTAATAATCGAACGACATTCACACCATTTTCAAGGTAGGTGATGGCAAGTGGTTTTGAGTGCAGTGGATCTCCAAAAATATCACTACGATGATCCGTTACTGCGTTATCAGAATTTAGATCATCAACATCCAATCCTTTTAGCCATTTTAATGTGTCTGTTAATTCGTTTTCTGCTACACTTAATTGGGTTGCTAATTCAGCATTCGTTGAAACAGAATAAAATTCTTTTAAGTTAGAAATATTTGGCTCTTTAAGTGTTAGATCATGTATATTGCTGAGTACTTTTCGCGATGCAACATCAGCTAACATGCTGGCAATACCACCTTCTGAAACTGCATTACCATCTTCAACACCGCCCCAATAGGTCGAAGCGGTGTCTTTGATGTTGCCATCTGCATTGATAGCGGGAATACCTAATCGATCTACTAAAATTCCTGATGAGTTTATAGTTAATTTTTTAATATTTCCTTGCCAAACCGGTAACTCACTCGGCATAAACATTGAATAATATACGGAGTTTAAGCTACGTGTCCTATCAAAATTATTATTAGCAATTGCAGGAGATGATAGACTTGAAGAGCTGTTTAGTATATCTATTATTGTTGCTTGGAATGCTTTTTGTAGTGCTTTTGAGTCAGTTGCAGGGTAATATTCTCCGCCACCTTTGATTGCAGTTTCACTCAATAAACGTCCAGCAGCATCAACAGCACTTTGCCCAAATCCAATAGTGTAAGTAGTAATGTGTTGCGCCCCATTTGTTTTATCGCCATCAATATCATATTTATTCATCCATTGCGCTATAGTTGGCATATAGCTGTTTTCTATACTGCCATTACCTGTGAGTGAATTAATGGATGAATTGGCATGCCTATCATTGGTCGGTGCCCCATCGGTCATTAAAATAATATATGCCCGCTCTTGGCACGCTTGAAATGGCGTGATGTAAACGCCATTATTTTCAGCTGTTGTGTCTCTTGAAGGAGATGAATTAGTATCATCATTACCATAGTAGATGTTTTTCCCTGCATAATAGCGATACGCTTCATACATACTTTCACAAAGTGGAGTCCAACCCTCGGCATTTAATGCATTTACTTTTGCAATTAACGATTGTGTTTCTGATGCATTTCGAGTTGCCACTTTATTCACAATACGGCCCCCATTTTTATCATTATTTTCATCACCCTCATTGCGGTTAAATACTTGTAAACCAAAATCGACGGAAGGAGTACTTTCGATTAAACTTGCGATAGCTTCTTTTGCAATCAACAAACGACTTTTATGGGTTATTCCTACGGTGTTATACCAGTAAATATAATTAGCTGAAAAAAGTGTTACGGCATCACTTCCAGAAAAAACATTATTAATTGTGGAGATATAAGGCCCTGAACGTCCATTTTTTGGGAAACCTAAATTATTTGTAGTAGCAGGGTTACTTGGGTCGGCGTTTAGAATATCCTCTTTACATTCAAAGAGATCACCATTATTTCTCGACAATGTCTTCCAGCGAGATCGAGAACTTTTATTATTAGGTACCCAGCGTCTAACATTACCGTTATATAAACCAACAGAATCAAGCAAGATAATAGATGCCTGACAGTTATTTTTATTCACTTTAAAATATTTATCACTATCTTCATCGGGAGTCTCTCCTCCAGAGCGAGTCCAATAGATTTTATTGCCATCTTCGCCAGCACCATAATCAAAAGCAGGATCATAAGGTTCAAGCACTACCTCTTCTGAACTACGCATGCTTCCAGACGTATCAAATATAATAAGTACCTGCGCTCTAATACCATTTTGTGCACTGACATCAGCAGTAAATAATTCAGTATCATCTGCGCTCACTACTATGCAATATGTGCATAATAGTGTTGTTAGCCATCGTTTAATATACATAATGCTCTCCATCTGCTGTCTTTAAACTGGCAAGAAACCAACTACTAAATATCAACTTTCTTTTAATGCCTATGATAGTAAATAACGTAAAGATGTTAATGGTTTAAATAAAATAGATTGTCTTGACGTTTTGTATAGACAATAATAGTTAAAGTATTTAATGTTATATTCATGGGCTCTTTCCATTGAGTAATAGTTAAGGCTAACTTATTGTTATTTGTTATTTGTTATTTGTTATTTGTTATTTGTTATAGAGTAACTATTTCGAAATTACTGGTTGCTCAATCCCAACACTCATTGTATTAATAGCCCATCTTGTTCCGTCTGTTTTAACTCTGCCAAAAGAGTGTTCAAAATTCACCTGTAAATATCTGCATTTAAAATTATTACCACTTGCTTTAATACGCCTTTTACAATTAATCTCACCATACCCTTCTACGGATCCCGTCACACTTTTGTATGAAAAAGTGGTGCCATTAGTTGAACTTGCAAATGATTGCGCACTCCCCGAACGATTCATGATCTCAGTTGCTGCACTGTTTAATAGAATGTTTGATCCTCCTTGCAATACTCGAGCATCAGTCATTTTCAAACCTAGAAAAGTACTGGTCATTACCACTAAACCAAGCGCTAGTAACAACGGCAAAATTAATAACGCACTAAAAAGAGCAATACCTCTTTGTCTATGTAAGTTATTCATTTTCTAATACCCCGCTGTTTTGAAAACTAATTACTGTCGAAACCAATTCTCTTTTATAGTTATCATTAGCAGCGGGGACGAGATGATCTCCTAGTTGGTAGGTGTTAGAGTTTATATAACCTAGGGTTTGAATAGATGATTTGACCAATAAAAAAACCTTAACGCCAATCACTCTCCCTGTATCCCAGTCATTTGAAGTAATTTGATCAGCACCAACAAATGATTGCACTGAGCCATTTCGATCACTCGCAATCATGGCATCTAGGGCAAACATAAATTGCATACTTTCTATACCTTCAACCAATACATCTTCTAGCACCATTTTATTAGTTTTTAAGGTTAATCGACGCAAACGATTAACACCTTCAAAAGAATCAAGGTAATAAACATGGTGTATATATTCCCAGACTGGCTTGACAGCACTGCTGGTTAGGGCGCTCGCATCACCTTGATAAATGGTCAGTGAAGTTGTGTTAATATTGAGATAAAAACGGTCTGAGTAATAGTTGTTTTCCTGCTGAAATCCACGAACACGCTTAATTGAGATATAATCACTATTGATGATTAAACTGGTATCATTATCGTTATCATCAATACAATCCATTTTCAAACTACTTAATATTGAAGGAATAGAAGAAGCCCATAACGGACGAAATTTATTAGATGAGGGAAAAGAACCACTGGAAATATCATCTAAGCAATCATTACTGGCCATAATGTCGGCACCGTTTAAATTCCATAAACTTTTATTTTCACCTGTCGCTTGCGCAAAAAAGTATGCTTGCTTTAGATCTTTAGCAATAAGCTGCAGTGCAATTTTTCCATTTTCTTGCCGCTCTCCACTGATTAGTATTTCATTAGTTGCACGTTGACTAGAAATAAACACACTAAATATAATTGCCGTTAAAAACAGCGAAAGCATGATTGCAATCATCCACTCGACTAATGAGTAACCTGATTGTTTATTCAGATGTGTCATCGGGGAGGTTATTGGGTAATCAGTCATGATGTTTTATTAATATAAGTTGAAACACTTAACTGACGACGAAACGCTGAAGATGTTCCACAGGTTGTCGTCAAATCATTTGCTGACGCATGTGCGGCATCCTTACTTTCGATTGTCGAAAACCAACTAATCACTATTTCAGCCAATTCATCGTCAGTTCCAGAGATAGGCTTTATTGCAATACATGCGGTTGCTTGAATAAGTCCATTTTCACCTAACGTGTTATTGTTAATTTCAGCGCCAGTGAATTTTCTTTTCCACTCATAAATGTCATTATTTTTTATATCTTCTCCAGTACAATTTACAAAATGACCACTTGAACTTACACAACTTGGTTTCGTTAGGTTAGCGTTAGATAAGTTTGTTATGGAGTAATTATTACCTGAGACAACTAACCATGCTTTGTTGAGTTGCATACGCTCTGTAATATCGGTGATGAGTGAGTTTGCAAGTGATCGTTGTTGAATTTCTATTGCGGATTTGACTGCAGTAGATTGCATTCCAGCAAGCCCTAAAAGACTTAATGAGAGAATAAAACTTGCAATCATAACTTCAATAAGGTTAAAGCCCTTATTTTTAGCTGAATAATTGGTATTGTTTATTTTCATTTAGTCATTCCTTGCTTATCTACTTTAGAAAAAAGTGGTATAAGTTAAGTATAGTCTAACTTAAATCCAAAGTGGTCAATATGGCATTAAAGTAGCGTAACCATCCAGCGTGTTTTTTTTATAAGAAAACGCTTGATACACTTTTTCCTATTTTTTACTTTTTAAAAAAGTTATGTGTAAGCGGCTATTTTTTATTTCGAGGCGATCAAATTGATCTTCTACTAGTTTTTTCTTTGAATAAATAACACCACCTCGGTCAATTTGCAAAATATGTGGCTGCCAAGGACAATGCGAAAAGAACGTGCTTAATAGCAGGTGGTAAACTGTTCTCATTGAATAATAACTTACTGCTAAATCGCACTTTAAAATTAGATGGCGTTGATAATTAGGTGGCGTTGATATTGGAAATACGATTGCGAAATCAAAAAACCTGGTCGCGTATGATAAGAGTGTTTCTGTCTCTTTAACGCTCGGATTTCTAATGGTTACTAACTAATGTTACGCAGTTGAAGCCAGTTCGTGATGTAAAACTGAAATGATGCTTTTTGTGCTTTAATATAAAGCTTCATTTACAACCGAACTTCGACAGTCCTTTTTTAAGGTTTAAGCACTCCAATTTTACTGTTTTCCATCAATGACATGAAAATAGGGTTACTTTGTGTTTTTTTGTTTTAGAAGGTGATTTTGCGAGTGCAGTGCTTAATTTTATATTTTTATGAAAAACTTCAACTCTCCATCGTTTTTGATAGATCGTTTCTATTGACTGTTTATCAAGCTTAACGCTATTACTGATCAAATATAATATCCCTTCACTGCCATCTTTGTTTATAAA